>USIY01000012.1 GCA_900554845.1 uncultured Bacteroidales bacterium
GTATAAGGTATGATTTCTTATTCTGTTCTAAAACAATTCACATTGATGCCAAAGAACTCAACCAGTTCAAACGACTCTTCAATATTCTCATAAACAAGACAATTTAATAATATTCAAGGATATAACAATATAAATTCAATTATTTTTTGAAATCTGATTTTTTATTTGTATATTTGTCGCGTTGACTACATGGCACAAGTTTCGTTATGGGGCTGTGAGGTGGAATTCAACATATATAATATAAAACTTTTATCCAAGCTGATTCTTGATCATTGGAAATTCTCGCAAATTTCATTGTTAAATCAGGAGTCAAATAACGATAGATGCCCAGGATTGTATAACGTATCTCAATATATATTAATGAGAGACCCACCTGTTATCATTTTCTATATACATTGAAGTATCTGCGACAATCATTCCCACTTTTATATGCTAATGCTTAAAGCTTCCAGTGGTGAGATGTAACAGATACTGACTCTTGTGCTTTTTCGTATTCATCATAACGCCAACAAGAAGTGGCCCAAAACATATTAATATCATGAAATATATACTTCCTCATATCCTTTTGTTCATTACTCTACTCACCACCTTTCATGATGCCCGAGCCTTTACAGACAATGGTATCGAATACAATTTTACTGACGGCATTGATGGCAATAATGTATATGTGACAAAGAGTGTCACTCTGTATTCCGGGGATATAATCATTCCTCGAAGCGTCATGTTCGAAGGCAAAACCTACTCGGTTATCGCAATTGGCAACGATTCCTTCCGTCATTGCAAAGACCTCACCTCAATTGTCATTCCAAACTCAGTAACTGCTATATACAGCAATGCATTTGATGGCTGCATCTCCCTTTCTTCGGTTGACATTCCATCTTCCGTTAAAATAATCGGTGAAGAAGCCTTCCGTGAATGCAACAGTCTCACATCCATGAATATTCCATTGTCTGTGAATGAAATAGGAAGAAATGCCTTCTGCCTCTGTACTGGACTCACTTCTGTAAATCTCCCTTCCAGTATTAAAGAAATCAATTATGGCACTTTCAGCAACTGTTCCTCCTTGACATCCATCGATATACCCTCTTCGATAAGAAAAATCGGAGATTACGCCTTCAGTAATTGTACCGCACTCACATCAATCGATATTCCATCGGGCGTCACTGCCATCGGCACGTCGATTTTCAGCAAATGTTCGGAACTGACTTACGTCAGTCTCCCGCACTCCATTACAGAGATAGGCGATTTTGCTTTTGACTGCTGCAGCAATCTCTCCTCCATAAATCTCCCTCAATCTATCACTAAAATCGGAGATGCCACTTTCCAGAACTGCTCCAGTCTCGTATCCATCGACATTCCACAGACAGTGACTGAAATCGGTAATTACGCCTTCGCGAAGTGCAACAACCTCTCGGAGATAAATCTTCCTGCCTCTTTAACTACAATCGGGAACAACGCCTTTAAAGATTGCAGTGCCATCACAATACTTTCGCTACCGGAAACATTGACTTCAATAGGAGAATATGCTTTCAGCAAATGCATCAATTTACATTTGTCCTCTTACGCACTTCCAGCGAACTTAACTTCTCTGTGTAAATATGCCTTTCAGAGTTGCAGTAGCATAACTTCAATAATTTTACCTGTCGACTTGACTTCAATTAGTGAAGGCGTGTTTTCTGAATGTTCCAGTCTTACTTCAGTGGAAATTCCTTCGTCTGTTACTATAATCGGACAAGGTGCTTTCTCGAATTGTAGAAGTCTCGCGTCTATAATTCTTCCGTCTTCACTCACTGAAATTGGACCGAGAGCCTTCTCTGGATGTTCGACTCTGACCAGCATTGATTTACCGGATTCTCTCACCTGTATCGGCGCAGCTGCATTCTCCGGATGCAAGTCGCTGACATCAATTGTTGTTCCCTACTTGATCTCCATGATTAGTTCAGGAACTTTTTCATCATGCAATGCATTAACATCTGTAACACTCCCTGAAGATCTGATCGAAATAGGTGATGAAGCTTTCGGTTATTGCACAAATCTTATGACAATAACCATACCTGTATCCGTCAGATCAATAGGCAAAAAAGCTTTCTACAACTCAGCTCTCACTTCGGCAACTCTTCCACACAAGGTGACTAAAATCGAAAAAGAGACTTTCGCTCAATGTAAGGGACTGACATCAGTCACATTAGGCAACGCCGTAACTGAGATTGGAGACATGGCATTTCATTACTGCGACAATCTGACATCAGTAGATATGCCACACACTGTCAGAAAAATCGGCGACTACGCTTTCAAATGGTGCAGGAGTTTGTCGGCTATTACTCTTTCATCTTCTCTACAATCAATTGGCTGCGGCGCTTTTATCGGCTGCGGCGCTCTCCAGTCGGTGGACATCCCTGACAACGTCGCTACTATCGGGCCCAAAGCCTTCAGCGCTTGTCAGACAATGATATCGGTATCACTTCCCGAATCACTGAGCAAAATAGAAAACGACACCTTTGAAAACTGTCATGCCCTCTCGTCTATAAGTTTCGGCAACGCCATAACTGAAATTGGTGATCGTGTTTTCTTTGGATGCACATCGTTGAAATCGATAAAACTCCCCAACTCAGTTAATGTCATAGGAGAATACGTGTTCTGGAACTGTCCGTTGGTGACCGTTGAATTGGGCAACTCCCTAACACGTGTCGACGGCTGGGCTTTCTATCAATGCACCACATTGAAGTCTCTGTTGTGTGCTAGCGAGATTCCGCCCTCATGCGGCACAAATGCTCTCAACAGCATCAACAAATCAGAGTGTACACTCTATGTGCCTGAGATAGCTATAGAGGACTACAAAACTACCTCACAGTGGTGTGATTTTATCAATATCCAGTCAATTGAATTAGGCTTGAAGGATATCATGGTCACCGACCAAATCGACTCATCTGCTATAGTAGATCTTTTTGACCTCTCCGGCAATAAAGTGTATTCCGGACCCTCAGGCAAAGCCCGGGATACGGTGGTGTCCGGAACATATATTCTCAGGTTGGGAAAAAGAGCCATCAAAATCTTAGTAAAGTAATCCTCCAGCAACACCCTAACCATTATGAAAAGATTTATCGCATACATCTCATTGATCGTATTCTCTCTGACGGCGATGCATGCCGCACGCCTAACTCCAAAGCAGGCCCTTGACCGAGCTTTGGACAATGGTCCTACCCGCGTAACGGCTCTTGTCGGTCGGCAAGACTATAAACTACAATACTCAAAGGATAACTCAGTCTATCTCTTCACCGCTCCCCAAGGCGGCTTCCTCGTAGTGTCGGGTGACGACAACGCACCATCCGTACTTGCCTACTCCGACAGCGGAGCTTTTGATATCTGCAATATTCCTCCTGCCGTGCAAGCATGGATAGACAATATTGCCATACAGATCAAAGATATAACTCCCGGAGCGTCCTCTCGCAAGGAAAGTCCTGCAAGAGAATCGATTACCCCTATGCTCACAACTGAATGGAATCAGACGGATCCCTTCAACCGCATGTGTCCAGTAGGAATAAACGGAGAGCGCTGTCTCACAGGCTGTACAGCCACGGCGATGGCACAGATCATGAACTATCACAAATCACCGGAGAGAGGCGACGGCCAAATTAGCTACAAGACTTCAACTGAAGGTCATCAGGTAAACGTTGACTTCTCGACCATCACTTTCGACTGGTTAAACATGGTTGACATATATACAACCGAATTGCCAGAGATCGAGTGCAATGCTGTGGCTCAGCTCATGTTTGCCGCAGGCGCATCTGCTGAAGCCGACTACCGGACAAATGAGACCGGAGCTTCCATAGATAAAGCCGCACGAGCTCTATATACAAACTTCGGCTACGATCAAGGACTTCGCACCCTCAGTTCATATTATTACACAGTAGGACAATGGGAAGAAGCAATGTATAATGGATTGCGTGACTTCGGCCCGGTATTATGCAGTGGAAATACACATCTGCTAAATCAGGTTAGCCAAGGAAATGGCCATGCCTATGTATGTGACGGTTATGCAGACGGATATTTTCACATCAACTGGGGCTGGGGCGGAAAGGCGGACGGTTATTATCTACTCTCGGCTCTTAATCCCTTGGAAGGGCAGCATGGCTATTCCTATCGTCAGAATATGATTACGGGCATAACAAAGCCTAAAGAAGGGTCAGTCATTTTTTCTGCCATAGTCAACAAATCCGATTTAGGAGCGAAATCCGCTCAAGAGATTGACAACGACGATCACAACGTTGAATTATTCGGCAGATTTGAGAACGACACTCGTTACACAGTATACAACGGTAAGTTAGGGGTCAAGCTGACCGGTGCTGACAACTCTGAATACATCATAATGGATGACAGGGAACGCAGAGTTGCATTTTTTAGTTCATGCGGAAACATTAGAGTCACTATCGACAATTCAATTCCAGACGGCCAATATATCATTGTTCCTGTCTATCAGATGGGTACCGACATACTGGACATCATGACAGCTCCACAATATATAGGCAAACTTCGCCTTGACAAGGCGGGGAGTGAATTGCATTTCTCTGAAATCAAGGAACACGCTTATGTGCGTGCCGAAGACGTCTCAATTGACTCTCCGCTATATATTGAATGTCCCTTCAGGGTATCGGCTACGCTAAAAAACACGGGAGATATCCCTGTATCAGTGCGTACTGTTCCTGTACTGCTTGATTCCGAAAACAAATATGTCGGAGGCGGCGATCCATATTACGCAATAGCTCGGGTGCTGGCCCCCAAGGAATCCGCACCCGTAGTCTTTACCAGCTACCTTAAGAAAGAATCGTACAGGCTCAAGCCAGGGAAATACACACTTTATTTCGCCAATGCTTACCACGTTGAAAACTCCCCTCTTAAAGAAGATGATTATCTTTCGGAAGGTATCACAGTGTCAGTGAATGAAAAGCCTGCTGAGACAATCATGACTGTAACTTCTTTCAAAGTCGAAAACGCAGACAACGTCGACCCGGGAAATGTCAATCTGGCATGGCGCATCACTTGCAACAAAGGATATTATTCCGGCAAACTTAAAGCCATTGTCTATGCTGCGGAAGGAGGTTATCCCGTGGCGGAGGCCAGCACTGACTACATTTTCCTCGACCAAGGTAAGACTCAGAACATGACCCTTACATTTCCCATGACGGACACTGGAATTTCCGGACGTTATTGGACAGCTCTATTAGACATGAACAACAATAAATGGGTCACTGAACAATGCTATTTCACCACTAACGGGAATACGGGGCTTCCATCGCTTTATACCGAACATGATCCATGCATATTCCCTACAATAACCGACGGCACTGTCCACATATCCGGCAATGGAATCCGCGCTGTCAATGTCTATAGCATCACTGGAGCATTGCAATATCATGTAGAAGGCAACCCGTCAATGATTGACCTGACGCACCTATCTGCGGGCGTCCACATAATTCAGATTATGGGTGATAAGCCGACTGTCATAAAAATCATTAAGAAATAACTTTGGCTTTTTCACGGCATTGCGATATCACGCGACTCATCAGATGACATCCAGCTTAATTTGATTATATACAGTTATCCCGTGAAATTCGTTGTTGCTCGAATTTCACGGGATAACTGTATATATGTATTAAGGTATGATTTCTTATTCTGTCCTCAGGTATTTCACGGGGTTGCTGCGCGCCACTTTCAGAGAATCCAGAACTACCACCGCGAGTATCAACAGCAGTATCACTGTAAGGCACAGCAACATGCTCAGCGGCGAAAGGGATACCTGATCAGTGAACTGCGAGAGCCATTCCCGGCCTATTATCACAGCGCCAATACCTCCCGCAAGCAATGATGGAACCGCTATTTTGATTATGTCCAGACAGAAGAGACGTAGAATCCTGCTCACTGTCGTGCCGTTAACCTTACGAATGGCTATCTCTTTTGAACGACGCTGCACCTCGTCGGTAGTATAACCTATCAATCCTATTATCGAGATGAGCAGTATCGCGATTCCGGCGGTCATAACCGAGAAACCGAATCGCTTCACCGGAGCGAGCAACACCTCCACATTGTTCTTGAAAGGTGTGATGTAAAGATTCTCGCCTGCGGTTGCCGACACCACGTTCTGGGCCGCTTTCAGAGCCTCGGGGGTCAGATTGTCGAACCGAACATAAATTATATTGCATACTGTATTTGAGGGAAACAACACGCCGGCACGGTCATCCACATCATCGTTGCTGTAGCCCCCACGGCGTATATCCTTTATCACTCCGCATATTGTAAACTCTCTGAAGCCGTCAAGACCGGAATGCTCAGTAATACAGAACGTCTTGCCCACGATATTGTCGTCTGTCGCTCCGAAGTACTTCTTCATAACGTCAATAAAGCGCTCTTCGACCACAACCTGGTGCACAGTGCTGTCTGCGTTTTCACAGAATGTATCTCCTTGCACGAATTCCATCCCCATAAGGTCAAAGAGATCAGCGTTGGCATAATACATGTCGGCGACATTCACCTGATTGTCTTTTCTCGGGTCACCTTCGATCCATACATTGTTGCCGGCGGCGTAAGACGTGAAATCCTGATAGGCAGACGACACACCGGCTACTCCTCCGAGCCGTGCAAGTTCTTCGGCCAAAGTGCTGCGAATGTTCAACGGAAGACTGCCTACATTGATTGTAGCTATGTTCTCGTAATCATATCCCATATCTCCGTGGCTCATCATGCGGTACTGGCGAAACACGAGCACCAACAGGCAGAACAGAAGACCCGAAGCCACGAACTGTACTGACAGCAGCGCCAGTTTCCATATCTTCCTTTTGCTTGCGTCCCGGCGGAATACACGTGATACGGGTGTATAGCAGTACATACATGCCGGTACTACTCCCGTGATTATCAGAAGAATCAGGCAAACCAAAGCCTCCACAAGCCACACATTGGGACTCGTCAACAGCACCGAAGCGGGATATCCAAGCAGCATCTCGCATTGATCGGACAGGCTCAGCACCAGTAATACCGCGAGCCCTATGGACACTGCAAGAAAGAATATGCTCTCGCCCATGATACGGGCGAAAATCTTAACGTTGCTCGTTCCGTAACACTTGCGAATGGCCATCTCTTTGCCTCGTTTGTCCAGCTGGCCTATCACTATGAGGAGATAGTTGAGCGACGCGCTTATCAGTATGATGAATGCCAACAGGCCAAGCACCCAGATCATGGTCTTGACTCCGGGGCGAGACGTATATTCCCCTATCAGTGGCGTCAATCCGAAATTGAGATGGAACGTCTCTATAGCCTCTTTGGAAAGATTCTCATCTATCATTCTCTTGATATAGGGCTCCACTTCATCAAGCGTCGTGCCCTTGGCCATACGTACATAACTCCGGTAACGGTCGTTGCCCTCCCAGTTGTCCCTGCCGTCATAAGAGAACTGGCCTATGGAAGACAAGGACAGGTATATTGCATTCCGAAACGATGAGTTTACCGGGAAGTCCTCGTATACCCCGTCCACTACGACAGAATAACTGTCGTTGATATCAGGACTGCTCAATGAGATTCCTATGACGTCACCCCCTATTTTTTCAGCAAGCGAACGCGGTATCATACAGTGGTTCTCCACTGTAAGGGCTTCCTTGGGATTGCCCTGCAGCACAGGAAGACGCAACACGTCGAACAGGCAGCTGTCCCCCAGCACCACTCCGTCAGTATCCAGCAGTCTTCCATCGGGTGTACGGACTCTCAGATAGTAGGCGAAGGTAGTGACACGTGTGGCATTTTCCACCTGCGGGATGTATTGCTTCATCCCCGGCGCTATTGCTCCGGGAGTCTGATGATATTCTGTGAATTCACCTTTCGTTATCACGCTCTCCGTGATTAAGTAAAGATTCTCATGTCCCGGGATAAAACGGTCGTACGACTCTTCTATATAGGCTTTGGCCACAAGCAGGAGGCCTATGGCCAGACCCAAGGTGAGGCAGAATATTTTTGTGATGTTCCGCCTGATGTCGGATGTAAGGAACTTCATCATGTCGTCACATTTTATCGTTCAGATTCTCCACAATCTGTCCGTCAAACAGATTGATTATATAATCGGCGTATGCCGCGTCCTTAGGCGAGTGCGTCACCATTATGATAGTGGCGCCTTCGTGGTGAAGGTCCGTCAACAGATCCATCACCTCGCCGCCGTTCTTGGAGTCGAGGTTACCGGTGGGTTCGTCCGCTAAAATCAGGCCGGGATGCCCTACTATGGCTCTGGCAATCGCCACACGCTGTTGTTGTCCTCCCGAAAGTTGAGAGGGATAGTGGCGTTCGCGGTGACTGATGCCCATCCTTCGGAGCGCTTCATCCACACGTTTATGCTTCTCCGCTTTGTCCAGCTTGAGATTATTTAGCGGCAACATGATGTTGTCGCGTACGTTCATGTCTTCTATAAGGTTGAACGACTGGAATATGAATCCTATCTTCCCCTTGCGCCATGCGGTGCGCTCCGACTCTTTGAGATTCCCCACTTCCTCTCCGTTCAGACAGTAGCTTCCCGACGTCGGGTTGTCAAGCAGACCCAATATATTAAGAAGGGTGGATTTGCCGCAGCCCGAAGGCCCCATTATAGCTACAAAATCGCCGTCGTTGATCGTGAACGACACTTTATTCAGCGCCACTGTCTCCACAGTGTCTGTCCTGAACACTTTTTCAAGGTCTCTGATTTCAAGTTTCATTGTCTATTTGAGTTTTAATTTATTAGCGTTTCCGAAGTCCTTATATGAACTTGTGATGATACGTTCTCCCGGCTTCAGCCCTTCCAGCACCTCATAATACTGAGGATTCTGCCTGCCGATCTTTATGTCACGCAAAGTGGCCGATTTACCGTCCGGAGCCAACACAAAAGCCTTGTGGCCGCCTGTGCTTTGGAAGAACGCTCCGCGCGGCACGAGCACTGCCTCAGTAGGAGCGCCAAGCTGTAGATTTATATAATATGACTGGCCCACACGAATGTTTTCCGGCAACTCTCCATCTATCTTCAGGTCCGCCTTGAACGTTCCGTCGGACACTTCAGGATAGACCTTGATCAACGATACGTCATATTTCTTGCCGTTTCGCTCCACTTTGCCTTGCAAGCCGGTTTCCACCCTGTCAATGTAGTGTTCGTCTATCTTTACGGTAATCTTATAATTTTCGAGGATATTGATCTGTCCTATCTGCTGGCCCGACCCTACGTTCTGTCCTAACTCAACCGAAAGTGTGCCGAGCTGTCCGGAATGCGAGGCACGGATGTTGAGGTTGTCGGCGCGCTGACGCACCAGATTGAAATTCTCCTGCATATTGTGAAGGCTCTCGCGCATCATTTCAACCTGCACCTGGCGGTACAACGAATCCTGACGCTGGCGCTCCTGAAGCAACTTGAGGTTTTGTCGCGCAAGCTCGCAGTCCTCCTTAGCTTGAAGACATTCCTCGCGGGAAATAAGCTTCTCTTTATACAATGTCTCTTTCTGCTGCATGACACGTTGCTTTCTTACATAATCCGTACGCGCGGCCAACAGATCCTGTTTAACCTGCGTGCGCTCCTTCTCCATTGCAATCTCGGTGTCGCGAAGCATGTTCTGCTTCTCGGCCAACTGCGATTCAGAATCAAGTATCTGCTGACGAAGATTGGGATTCTGCAACGTCACGATTATATCACCCTCATGGATATCGGCACCTTCCTCAACCCATTTATGATCCACTATCCCTGACTCAAGTGCAGAAACCTGCACAATCACGCCTGTTTCAACATGGCCGTTCACCCGGATAAAGTCGTTGAACATTCCCTGAGTCACCTCCCCCGTAGTAACGGAATCGGCATCTACTTTATATGTGTTTTCGCCTGCCTTTCCGATCGCGAAGATCACCGCTATGACCACCATTACCCCAACGATGCTGACAATGCCGTATTTCTTGATCTTGCTATATTTGTTCTTTATCTCTTTGTCCATTATTTTATCAATTTTTCTCCGTTATAATATCCCGCCGTTATGCGGTTGATGATTTTCTGAATTCTTTTTCCCTCACAATTCGCACGGGCCACAGCCAACTTTACACCGGAAGTATAAAGGTCGATCACCGACGCGCCGCCGAGTTCGAATTTCCTTTCTATGGCGTGATAAGCTTTCTCCTCCGCTTCAACACGGACCTGCGCGGCCGCATATTCCTTGACGGCGGTATGGTAGTCAAGCTCGGCTTCCGCCTTCTCCCGCTCGGTCTCGAATCTTGCTTCTTCAAGCATCTGTTCCTGCCTTCTTACTTCAAGCGACGCCTTTTTCAATTTGTTTATTCTCGACAGCCCTGTGAATATCGGAAACGACAATGAAAATCCTATATATTGCCCCATGTTGTCGCGCCATTGCTGCGAGAAAGTGCGGTTGGCGTAATCGGCTCCGAATATTTTATAATAAGAAGTCGAAATGCCCGTGTTCAAGGAGATTACCGGGGAAAAAGCTCCTTTGGCCATTCTCAGGTTATAGCGGCTTTCTTTCAATCCCAGCTCGGCTTCTGCCACGCGAGGATGTACGAATCCGAAGTCAGCCTCGTTCTCATATTCCTCTTCCACGAGTTCAAGCTCGTTGCCGTCCGGCTCCATGCCCATTGTCGTTTTCAACTGAAGGAACGCTTTGCTAAGCAAACTCTTCTGATTGGTTAGCTCATATCTGTCCGAGGCAACTATTGCCTCGACCTCCGCGACGTCCGCCCCGCTCTTCGTGCCGATGTCAAGACCGAGCTTTACGCTCTGAAGATTTTTCAAATCGCGATCCAATTGCTCTTCCATCTGCCGGACCATAGCCTTGCAATAGGAGACATTGTAGAAGGCCTTGATGACACTGAGCGAGATATTGTCCGCCTCGAGTCTGGCCGATTCTTGTTTCCTTAATGCCCCGGCCTTTGCAGCCTTGAGATTGTTGATGCTGACAAGACCGTCGAACAACGGCAGCGACATCTCGAGCCCCAGGCCGGAGTAAAACGTTTTCCTGTTGTCATAGGTGTTGGTTTCCGGATCAATGTTGCGGCCAAAGCTGACGTTGCCGTTTGAGTACATCCTCATATAAGGCATCAGATCCGCCGAAGCGATCCTGACATCCTCTTTTGTCTGCTTCACCTCTATTCCGTTGATAATATTGCGTGGAGCGTGGTCGCGGGCGAAAACCAGACAATCGTTGAGGTTCATCTGGCCCAGGGCCGCATGGCTTCCTGTCATAAGCAATATGGAAAAAATCAGTTTCCTCATATTTGTGTTCTGTTTTGACAATGCAAATTTATATGCTCACAATCTATCAGGCATGTCATTTTTTAAGAAACTGCATTTTCATCATTCAAATCGTCTAAAATTTAGACAATCGTTCCAACCGCATCCAACATTTTCCAAAAATCTCTTTGCGCGTACGCCCGCACGCGTTAAATTTGCAACATGAAAATTCTGATAATAGATGATAACAAGTCTGTAAGGGTATCTCTCAAGATGGTGCTGAGCAATGAATTTGACAGCATACTGACCATCGGTGACCCGACGTTACTTCCTGCATTACTGGCAAACGGAGATTTCGACGCCGTGCTGCTCGATATGAATTTCGACAATTGTCGTCTTGACGGAAGCGACGGATTATTCTGGCTTGAACGCATCAAGGGGATGCCCAAACCTCCAGCTGTCGTGATGATCACGGCGTTCGGCGACATAGCCCTTGCCGTGGAGGCGATGAAGCGTGGCGCCGAAGATTTCATTACAAAACCTTGGGACAATGACGAGCTTATTTCCAAACTTAAGTCCGCCATAAAGAAAAACAAGATCGCCCGTTCCGACATGGCGGCGCTTTCTGACGCAAAGGTGACCAAAGCCCGTGAGGAAAAACAGCTGGCGATGACTCTTGAGGAACTGAAAGCGGATCATATCGACACGGTCGTGGCACGCTGCAACGGCAATCTTTCACAGGCCGCGAAGCTTTTGGGAATTAACCGCCAGACTCTTTACAATCAACTGAAAAAGAAGTGAAACATTTCCGAATCAATTTTTTTCTTTGTCTTGCGTGCATTATCATATTCACAGCCGTAACGACTCTTTGCATATATGCCGGCAACTATACACTGGCGATAATCATGGGGCTTCCTTTGGCGATAGTGACAATTCTGCTCTGCCGCCTTGTCTGGAATCTGATATTTTCAATGTCCTATTTTGCCACGTCCCTTGAAATGAACGATCCCACGTTCAGGTTATCGCATAGCGACGATCCGGACATTAACCGTATGTCACATGCAATGAGCCGAATCTCCGACATATATAAATCGGGACGATATGAACTGGAGACCCGCAAACTTTACTACGACCGTATTCTCAGCGTGATGACGCACGAAATGAGAAACGCGATCGCGCCGATAGTCTCACTCAGCACCGACATGCAAGAGAATCCGAAGAATTACCAAGGTGACAACTTCAACGAAGCCATTTCCCTGATATCTGATGAAAGCCAGGGCATACGCCGTTTTCTGGACTCCTACCACGAACTCACACATCTTCCAAAACCGAAGCTGGAGAAGGTCGACGTCAAAGATTTCTTCTCCAATATTCAGAAATCCTTCTCAATTCTGCTCTCCGATATGAATCTCCCCGCGGATCTTATAAATTACACCATTCCCGTGGAAATGACGGTCAACGCCGACAAGAACCTGCTCAACAGGATGGTCACCAATATTCTTAAGAATGCCGTCGAGGCTGTGGCCGCAGTTCCCTCCCCAAGAATCGACGTCAACGTATCCATCAGCGAGGGACTCCCCTACATAAGCATCGTAGACAATGGTCCGGGGATTCCGCAGGAAGTGATGCGTGACCTTTTTCAGCCCTTCCTGACCACCAAACCCGGCGGCAGCGGCATCGGCCTATGCCTCAGCCGCCAGATCGCCCGCCTCCACGGCGGCGACTTCTCCCTCACCTCCACCCCCGGCCACGGCACCAAAGCCCTGATCTCCCTGACCTGACATTACGACCTATGCGACCAGGCATACATTCGCAACCACGCTTAACCGCAACGGAGTCCCTGTCGCCTATATAAGTCAGCAGTTAGGACATACAAGCATTCGAACTACACAGACCTATTTGGGTTCAGATATATCTGATCTGGATTTGCAGGATCTCTCTGTCAAGTTCTTAAATAAAAAACGTTGTAAGATACAAGATTTATGATTAACTTTGCAGCGTTGAACATCGGTTCAGCGGACATACAGAATAACACGAAAGTGTCTTACTGATTCTCATGGATTAAAGTCTGGAAAACTATAATCTATGCACTGGGGAGAGGTGGACACTCTCGCGTCATACACCCTATGGCGTGAGAGTAGGCTACTTATCTTGTGCAAAGGTTTTTCCAGACACCTAATCCAAAGGATAAGCAAGCGGCTCTCACGCTTTCGCATCCAAACATCTTCCAGGAGGGCCGGAAACCTTAAAATCAATGTTACTATGGCAAAATTCATAGGGACTATCGAAGAGTTTATCGCTCTCTTTGGAGGAACACTCCTGACCAAGGCGGTTGAGGCGTACACAAAAGAATATAAAGAAATGGTGGGCGGCTGTCAGCACAAGGGCAAGGACGGAATTGAATGTTCGGATGTGCTGCAGACCGCGCACAACCATGAAGCCGGTTATGATCGCAAAGGAATGGCCGTTGAAATCCTCAAAGGCTATGAGAACGCAGCCGGAATCGTTGAGGTTGACATCAATGAATTTCTCCGAAAATATCACGATGCACATCAACCTCTGCACAAGACCGTGAAAATACTCTGTTCAAAACACCATGGAGCATTTGACAAGGGAACCCGTACAAAATCGGAATCTTCAAATGTGCTCCGCTACGGTATGCCTGATAAACAAGTCGCAGAGAGAGGTTCATGTCCTCTTGAATTCGTCCCTTCTGAGGAAGCCGTAATCAATGCTCTGAAAGAGACCGGCAAGTGTTTTATCCACTATCACATCTTCGGCGGAACGATTGTGACCAAGGAATGGAACAACACCAAGAGTGAAATCACCGTTGCAAATCTATACAATAACGTCCGCAGCAAGCAGTTTGTCAAGGACTATCGCAACCGCATCGAGAAGATTGTCGTATCTGTTCATGAAAATCCCGAAGCATAGTTGTATATGATGGAAGTGACATTCAAAGGGATTTATCAGCTGAACGGTGTCAAGACCATCAATCGGGTCATAACCTGTTCAGCTGATGAGGCCCGAACATATAGCCAATATATGACAGACCGCCGGCTTCAGGAAGCTTGGATAAAAGCAAACTATCCTGGCGCTCAGACCGGCAAAGGATTCACCCTGACTGTTAACATCAAAAAGAAATAATATGGCATCTTTGAAATTAGAAGATCTGCTAAAGCTCTCCCCCTCAGAACTGAGGAAACTATCACTTCAAGAGTTTGAAGGACTTTCCATTGATGAAAGAATCAATCTCATAGAAGCGAAAGAGAAAGAATGTAATGATAATCTGAAGGACGGTGATTTTCGTAAATTGCTTGATGCACTTAGTGGTGATCTATATGATATTACTAAATTAACCGAATCTATATGCCCTGAATTAATTGAAAGGCGAGAGACAGAAAGGCATATTGCGGATTATAATAGACGCTTGGAAAAAATAAAGGCCAATCGAAAAAAGCAGAGCAACATCAATAAGGACTTCTTTTACCCATGGGAATTTGAGGATCTCAGCAAAAAACAGCAAGAAATGATGCATGTGCTCGAAGGGCTTAATGTGCTAACAGAAGATTTCAGACCACGGGATGTGTTTGAGATTTTCCAAATCTACGATAAGATGAAATTCAGATATTATGAATCTGGATCAGCTTATTGTGCAGAAGATGCCCTTACCGATGTTCTGCAACAAATTAGAGCAGATTGTCCACAGCTACCATCATCCAAACACGATAAGATATTTGTTGTCATTCTATCCCAAGGATTCTTGGGAAAAGATTACATTTTAGGCAACGGTGTTGCCAAGATTAAAGAGATATACGGCAATAATCCAGATTGTGAAATAAATGTCATGGTTGCAACCGATGGGGATTTAAGGGGATCATGCGACATTGCCGTAAGGTTGATTATATATTGACATAACCTTGTCAACTTCTTAATTTCACACATCAGGAATAAGTCGTACCTTTGCGGTGAAAAAAAAATATCGACTATTATGGCAAGATCACGCAAATTCCCGATACCACACACCAATGAGGAAATCCTGTATGATTGCGAGGGTTTCATGAATTGGTGTGTGGATAATCAAGGTTTGGCCGTCAGTTCCGCGAAAAAATATGCAGATGACATAAAGACTGCATATCTCACAATCTTTGAGGAGGATGACAGGCTTTTCGACAATCTGAAAGAGGCTTTTACGCCAAGGCCATCTTTGGATCCTAATCATCCCATGGAAACATTATACAACCGCTTACTTTACAAGTGGCCTGACATGGAGGATGAATATGACAATATATTTGACTATCTGTATGAAATCGAGAACATCGATGAGCATGGACCGATCATGATTGAAACGTCAGATGGCGGGGAGGCTCCATTACCGAAAGAGGATTGGTTAAGAGCTTTCCGAACTTATGTGAAGTATCTAAGATGGAAAATCAATGACATATATGCTCATAATTACCTCCCTGTCGAGGAATCGCTTGAAAAATGGGAATGGATGTCGTTGCCATTGGAAAGAGAGTTTTCTGCTTATCTGAAGAGTATTAGAAGTAAACAAGATCGCGACTGGGAGCCGCCGGAAGGCAGTAAAAGAATAAAGGGCAATACATATCGGGGAGAAACTACAACCTATACGTATATTTCCCGTCTAACAAAGCTTTACAATCTTCTTTTAACACAATACACAGTAAGAAGGGTTGCGGAGAATCTGGACAGAATCCTTCGAATGAAGATACCAGTATGGGAGCACTGCGACATACTGTTCAAACGCATAGACAACGCGCGAGAATATGCGTCGACTGAAACTTTGTTGGATTCAGACATTGCCAATGGTAAAACCGCCTTGCATAGATACATAGACTTTATGAAATCATATTCCAAAAATCCGGACGCATACCAGCCAAAGAAATTCACTAGAACCAAAAGACTACATACAAACTGATAAATTACAACAGACCGCAATTTCACCCCTGCGGCTACCTCAGTCGCAGGGGTGTAACGTAAATACTTAATTTCCACTCATGACAAATATATGATGAAATATAGCAAGTATTCATTTGATGGAGATGATAACTTATGGGAGCATATGGGAAAAGCTGGCATCTCCCGACCGGGCATAACAAGGTATAACGTCGAAGATTACTATACGACTCTATCCAATAAATTTAGAGTTAATTATGAACCGTTCGAATGTAAATTTTCTTTTGGTACTTACTTAATCAAAGGTAATCCTGACGAAATCATTCGGATTATCCGTAATAATGCAGTTCTCTACATAAGCGAACGTGACATGATTGATATTCTTTCTCCTAATGCAATCAATTATGTGTTTTCATATTATCATGAAAACGGAGATTACGAGAATCGGATGAATTCTATGATTGAAGTTATGGACGATTATTTGAGTGGTTATAACAGTATCCTTATTTATCTATGGAGTCCTAAAGAAAAATGTGTGACGTGTGAGGAGATTAAAGAATTAGCCGCCTTTATTGAGAAATTTCCCAATACAGTCAATGTCATGTTTGGGGTTGGAATAGATAATTCTTTATCAGACAACATAAAAATAACGATAATATTTTCAAACAAATAAGAGCATGTTAGGAGCAATCGCAGGAGATATTATTGGCTCTGTGTTTGAATTCACAGGACAGAAGCGGTATGATTTTGAAATGTTGCCGAAGGGAAGCAGATTCACTGACGACTCGGTGATGACTGTTGCCGTCGCTCATTGGTTGAGCCATTGCGATGAAGATGGCAATACCGACCATAGTAAAGGTCATCTGATAAAATGTATGCAGAAGTTGGGTCATGAATATCCTTTTGCAGGATATGGAGGTTCATTCAACGCTTGGCTATGGTGTGAGAATCCACAACCTTACAACAGCTGGGGCAACGGAGCGGCAATGCGCGTGAGCCCGGTAGGGCTTTATGCCGAGACTCTTGACGAAGCTCTTGAACTGGCGAAAATATCAGCCGAAGTCTCGCATAATCATCCCGAAGGCATCAAAGGAGCGCAAGCTGTAGCCTCGGCAGTATGGATGGCAAAGCACGGACATACGAAAGATGAAATCCGTGATTACATAACGGAGAAATTCCATTATGATCTTACGCGGAATGTCGATGAAATACGCCCGGGCTATCAATGGGATGTTTCGTGTCAGGGTTCCGTGCCGGAGTCAATCATCTGCTTTCTCGAAGGAAAAGACTTCGAGGACGTTGTTAGGCTCGCTGTTTCGCTCGGTGGCGATGCAGATACAATGGCATGTATCGCCGGTTCAATAGCAGCATGCATTTATCCGATTCCAACATGGATTGAAAACGAATGTAAAAAAATCCTTGCTCCTCTACTTTATAATTATATGCAAATGTTTGAAGGCTATATTGATCATGGCCGGGAATTTAACCGGCTGCTTGATTCATTGTAAAACAACTAAAGAATAAGTATATGACTTTTGAAGAATACAAGAAATTTGCGGCCAAGCCTGCTGAAAGTATAAAAGGTAGTGTATTTTTCATTCAAGAGTATTATGTAAAAAATATTACAGATCTTCTTGAAAATAAGCATTGCAAATGTGAACGTATCAGTTGTGGATTTACACAAAATTTCTCTAAGGCTAAGGTCTTAATTCGTAAGAAATATGCAAATTCTAAATATCTATTTAGCAATCTTGACGCAATAAGTTTCTTTACAATTTCCGAATGTAACTTTGAACGGTTTATTTCGCCTTATAACTGGTACAGAGAAGCCATACAACATTGGTCGACAGATTATTTGAGCAGAAGCATTGAACATTGTCAAGTCCAAGCTTATAAAGGTCGAAACAAACGTAACAACAAATTTAAGATCGGTGATAAGGTTGGAGTATTGGATCCATATAAGGCTGAAGTGTTTTCAGGTGAAATAATCGGGCTTCCACCTTCAGTAGCTGATGTATATGAATTCCGGGAACAATACCGGGAACAACTTAAATCTATAGGAACCCGTTTTTCTGAGGCAGAAGTGCTTTGCTGTGACAACTATCCAAAGGAAGCATATACAATACGTATAAATGCAGAAGCAGAAGTAGATGTATTAGAAATTCAGACATCTCTATTGATACCAATAGATGCGTACATGCAGTACGATGATAACTACAATGTTGATATTAATCTCGATGGAGTGCCGTCACATCATTTAGCGATCTGTTGAAATTGATTTAACTATATAGAATCACAAATACCTAAAGCATGACATTTGAAGAATTCAAGGAGCTGGCAATGAATCCGCCGCCATATGATGGACAATCCGTATTTCGTGTGGATACATATTGCTATTATGAAGAATGGATTAATACGGGTGAACCTTATTCGTTACATCTTGAGTATTCCTCATTGCACCATTCATTAGCTGATGCAGAATCTTCTTTAACCGAGATCAAATCGAAGATTATAGAAAAGGGAATGAAGGTATATTGTCATTTCATATATGAAATTCCTGTCGGTTTTGATATCCGGATGGACAAATATGTCTCAATAAAAGTTTATGATGAATGTGGTAATCTCACAGAGCAATCCGTATGTTCACAAGGTTCAATCAATAACCCTGTCATAGAGACATTCAGAGGAAGAGGAAACTCAATGATAAAACACAATGTTGGTGATTATGTTGAAATTCTAAGCATTTATGGCGAGGATTCTTCTGCTGATATCAGAACGGCGTTGATAACAGATGTCCCGAAATCTATTGAAACTTCTTGGGCCGTAGCAAATAAGCTCCCCGATGGAGTTTACATGGAGTGGGTTGATGATCATTATCGTTATATAGATAGTCCAAGACATGAAATGTGGATTGACGAGGTACATCCAATTCATGTATTCAAGCCTCGTTTTCATATTTCAGATGAGAGGAAACAGGAACTTATCGGATATTCACATGACAATTCAGTATTGCAGTCTTCTTATTGGAGAGAAAACGGTAGTGAGAAAGATTTGATAGTTTGCAGAGTCGCTGCAATTGACAAGCGATACCGTCCGTATGGTCCACCATTAACGCCTGAGGATTTCTTGCCATTTTATGCCGCCAAGGAGTATTTTAATGCTTCTGTATCTGTTAAATGCTCTGTGTCAAATCCGCTTGATATGTTGACTAATAAACTGCTTGAACTTAGATCGGACATATTTGAACATTTCACAGGATTTATTATCAGTTTTATTGATACCGATATTAAGAATAAAAGACTGAGAATGGCCGGTCAATATAAATGGTGGGATAAACTTAAACAAAAATATCCCAATCTCAGCAAAATAAATAAAGTGAAAAGAGGATTCAGGTTATGCCCGGGAGCTTCAGAATACCGTCTTGAAATCATAGCATATAACTGATATGGAACTGACAGTTGAATATTTGAGGCAGCGACATGCCTACTGGATTGAGAGATTAGCCGACGCAGGAATTTGGGAGGCCGATAAATTCAAGCCGGTGGAACTCGTCGTGCGGGAGCGTTGCAAATCATATTTTGGTCTGTTTCACCGCAAATGGGTCAAAGTGAATGTCCGCCACCGGTTGCGCGACAGGATCATCATATATCGCAAGTCGGCGCATATGACTGTGAAGGAGATTGATGACACTCTCGTGCATGAGATGATACATCAATACATATTCCAGAATGATTTGCCGGACACAAGCACACATGGAAGATTGTTCAAGGATTTTATGCAAAGAATCAACGAGGCTTTTCCACAAGAACTTAAAATCTCCATATATGGCGAGTCTCCAATCTTGAAAGGACCGGGTACAAGAACACATAAGCTGATATTGCTTAGGATGAAGAATGGAGAATGTTACTGCTGCAAAATAAACCCGTCTAAAGTGCCTTTATTTGTAAAATTGATAGAGAAGAATCAATTGGCATGGAAACTTAAAGGCTATCTGCTGTGTGAGTCCAATGATATGTATTTTGATGATTTAGCTGCCTGTCGCAAATACCTGCACGGACTCCCCATGTCTCTCCCTGAACTCAGGGAACTATGTAAGGAATGTAACATCAAACGGATATGACCTTTGAAGAATTCAAGAGATTGGCATTGAATCCGCCATATAATTACGAACCATCTGTATATCGTGTGGATGTTTTCAGGATACAGGAGACAGAGAACGGCAAATCCTGTCTCACAATCTATCCGGAAGAAGATCTAAGGGAATGTTTTTCGCGGATTGATTACATTCACGAAAAATCAGATGAAAATGAGCCGGAATATTATCCCGAATACAAAGTCTGTAAGGCACAAAGTTTCTTGGTGCCAACTTTTGAAGACGCAAAACGACTTATCCATTCCGAAGAAATATCAAAAGACGATTATAGACCTATATACTGCATTCATATATATGAGTTGCCGTTTGGCAAAGATGTGATATCAGATCTGTGCAAACGCGAATGGGTGTTTGACTGCAAAGGAAATCTCTTGGAACAATCTGTCTGCTCTTCCATGATGGAAGATCTGGATAAACCTGAAGGGCACTTTTGGGGGAGGCCGAAAGATTCTATAGGATTCAAACCTGGCGACATCGTGGAAGTTCACGATAAGGAACACGGAGTTGTCAGGCTCGGTGTCGTTGTTTCCTTACATAACGACATCGGCACCTGTTGGCGCGATTATCAAGATACCATAAGGCAATGCGAGATTGAAGGTCTACATGCAGAAGATGCCGATAAGAATTATAGTCTCTATGCCTGCGATGACTGCTACGGAGTTGTTTTTGGTCCGAATTCCCACGAAAATCATTCCTACCCATACACAACCGATGTATTTGCCCCTCGCTTCCCAATCTCCGATGAACTTGAAGCCAATCTATGCGAATACTATAACATCGCAGTAAGTTCCTTATCTCACGATAATAACACAGGAGAACAGATAGAAGTTGTCTAAATTTTGTCCGGTCAATTATATTACATCGATTTTTTTGTAATCCTGCAATAATGCCGACTTGTTCAAGATGATCTTTTTTACTCTGCAAAGATAATACCTATTTCCGATATCAAAATTTAAGAGAGTGTTTGGATTTACATCAAATTAAGATTGAGAGTATTTATCTCCCTTTGGTCGATGAGCTAAAGGTTTTTGAGATGATTCCGCAAGTCGAAGAGGGAGCAATTACTACATTGCGACCGAGGAAACTTGGCGGAATCAGCCAAAAAGACCTCAAGATTAATTTGAAGTTTTACTTCTCACTCTCATTATGGTTAAACTATAAAATCCCATAAATCGACGTAATATCTAAGCACCGAGGCGATTTGTTTCGT
>USIY01000013.1 GCA_900554845.1 uncultured Bacteroidales bacterium
CGAAATATCTATGACATTGGCAAATAATTAGTTAGTCATTAACTGAATATCCCTAAAATAGTTTCATCAGCAAGAGAATCGCTGAAATATACATTATAGACAAAATCTGTTTTGCCGTTCGTCTGCTCATGAAAAACAAGGATTTTGTCAATCTCGTTCTGTACCCGGTTCACATGGTAAGATAAACTGATGTTGCCGGTATATAAAAACGCATTTCGCAGATAGTCTTGAAGGTCTATAGCCAATTTGGGCCGCAGGAATTCGAAAACGGAGTCGGTTTTTACGGTCATTGCTCTTAATGCCCGAAGATAACCTTTACCAAACTCCTCCCCATATATGGCAGGTAGATCTGTGCAGTTGGAAGGATCTTTCACAGACTGCCTCATATAATCAAACGTATCGTGAAGTGTTGACCATAACGCAGAAAGGTCATTAATACGGGTAACCTCGATTACTTCTCCAAAATAGCCGTAATCATGATATTCTTTCCATAGCGAAATAGTGCGTTGTGCGGTTCGTTTGAGAGATTCTTCTAAAGGGATGTCATTTGACAAATCCTTTACAAGCGATGCATAATCATGGGCAACATCGGGTATTGAGAATGGAGACCCAAGAAGATAGTCCGAGAGACCCTCCCATTCGGCAAGCATTTCGATGCTTCCCTGCTGACATGAGTGTGCTATCATGGCGGCAAGATGTACATCGGAATTCCTTATTCCGTTTGCTACTTCGGATGAAGCCATAATTTTCTTTCCATCGGCAATAGTAGCGCGTGAAGATACTTCCGGTAAATCCCAATCAATCGTAAAAGTGAGCCCATGACCGACAAGGACAAGAATATATTTACTATTGGGAAAAGTCTCGGCTGACCATTTTATAAACTGCGTGAGATTTTCACCGTCTGTAATATCAAAATTTTCCGAAGCGGCAAAAGTCTCATCTACCGTCAGTCTGCCATTCTCTCCTTTGTATCGCCGTATCCCGTTATGAGCCGAACCTTCTTCCTCACCCGAGTATTTGACTAAACAGGTTAAGGAGACTTTGGGATTTGAAACGGAGGCAGCAGATTCGACAGCCGACATAAACGACAAATCATGAGCCGGGTCACCACCGGAGCAATAATACATCAGGCAATAGCCCGCTGAATCATCATCCGGAATAATTTCAGGCTCGTCATTGCTGCTACATGAAGATAGCACTACACTGACAAGTGCAGATACAATACTGAATAATAATGCTTTTGAACTTCTCATTCTGTCAAACATAACTTAAATATATGCTATAAATCAATTTCAAAATGTTGGTAATCCTTGAGTGAAGTCCAGTCACCGCTCCACTCAAATCCTGCGGCTGTGAAAAGTTTATATGCCAAATCCTCATGATCAATCTTATAGGGTATGTCAGTGCGGTTGTCGCGGTTGAAGGCATATTCTTCTCCGGTAGCCGGTTCGATATGCCATGTACCGTCGGACTTTTGTTTCACGTAAGGATTGTAGAGAGTGTTGATGTCAATCGCCAGTCCAAGACCGTGCTTTGAAATCTTAGTTGTGGAACCAGTCATAAATCGAAAATTGAATGATGATGAATTATTGGCCCGCATCGATGTCTCGTCATCCGCATCGAAGTTGTCAATCAGCACCATACGTTCAATCCGGTATCCGGCCTCATATAGTTGCATGAAGATTGCCAGCACCTTATCCGCTATTGCAGCGTTTACGACCATTTCACCACGTTGCGGTTTACCATCGGCATTTCTGTGCAATACTTTCAGGTATCTGAGTTCGGAACGGTCGAGCGGACAGTTCTCCTTCCATGATTTCAACCACATACGGCTGAATACTTCATCTGAGATTTCTTCAGCCTTAAACCAGGCTGAGATCCCTGCGGCAGCGATTTCATTTTCATCGACGATAGTTTCTGCCTTCCAATTTAACGTAGGATAGAGTTCCGCTTCATCCCTTTCACAACTTATGAATAGACATACTAAGGCTATGAACATGATAGCCTTTGGAAAAATCTTTGATATTTTTAGTTTCATCAATATTTTATTTTGTCTGACTTGTTTTTCCACATTTCAAAAGCTTTTATCGCTTCGTTGTCAAGAAGAACTTCAACAGGAAGTCGGCGTTCTCCACGTGGCAATGCAAGTCCATCGTATATAAAAGAATCATAAGATGGCTACGCGACGAAAAGCAATCTTTTCATTTATGGGCCACAAAACGAAGCGTGTAAAGCGGGATGGGTCGGTTAATGATGAAAGCCGTTTAATTTCAGTGCGTTAGGTGGGGTAGGGTAGTCGAGCCGAAATAAAACGAAGCGTGCGAAAAGTTTACATTGGCTTACGTTTGGTTTACGTTTGGACGCGGTTTGAGAGGCTTTGACTTGCGCCGGCTTTACATCGGGCTTACATAGGGGCTACACGTGCATGGTGGTCGTTCATCGGCGGCGAGAGTAGGGGAGTGGATGCGGTTTGCGTCCGTTTTTTTCATGGCGTCTTGTGAAAATTATTCTTTCTAATTTATTCCATATAGTTATTATTTAGTATATTTGCGCTGTAAAATCAAAGGAATATGGCAAAGGTTATTCATGTGCATCTCACGCGCCCGATTGACGGCACTAAGCGCCGGGACTGGTATTTCGCCAGTATCGCGGCTGTTTATACGGTCTTGACGGCTGATCAAGTCGGTGCGACCAAAGGTTATCTGCAGCATGCAGGGCTTTCAGGTAACGGCACGGTAGTCACTAAATACGCTATAATCAAGCAATCTACGCTCATCAGAGGCTCCCGTGGAGAAATGTGTAAGGATGATGTATAAACTGCCTTAGAAGGCAAATATAACGGCATTTCAAGGGTATATTCGACAAGCGGTCGGCTATACCCTATTTTTATGCCCGAAATCGACGAAAAAGTGAGGTGGATATTCAGGTGGATATTCAAACTGGGTATTCAAACTGGATATTCATTTTAGCCAACCCCCCCCTAAGTGGATATTCAAATTTCGGTGACGGCGGTGCAAATAGCTGAGGTAGGAAAATGCCACAAATTTGAGTTTGAGAATGAAAAACCGCCTTTTGAATGTGAAGCAAATGCCCCCTATGTTTCCAATCCGCTGGGGCTAAATCCCCACAAATCAGCACCATTCTCGGCAATAACGTCCTTTTGGGGGAGGGGTACCCATAAAATGGGGCGACAGGGTGGCGACACGGAGGCCCCCAAGATGTCTCGAGGGGTCAATTCAGGTGGCACAGTGTGCCAAGCAACTGCTGCAGTTCCTGCCGGGACAATGGTCTTAGGTTTCCACAGTCTCCTTCGAGGTAGAATGGACATATTTGGGGGTGATAGGCACCGGCCTCTCTCTCTCCAATTCCTCAATGCGAGCCTTTAGCCGACCAATCTCCTCGGATTGGTTTTGAATTGTGTTTAAGAATTTATCCACTAACGGTTCAATGCTTTGGGCTGTTGGTGGTTCGGTCGGGACAATGTTCTGGCGCTCGGAATGACAAGATTCGGATGGCGTGCGGAGCATATCGCCTTCATCACGTAATAGCCATTCAGCGGATAGGTCGGAAAATGCGGTCAATATCCTGACGATTTTATCCCCTCCAAGTTCCGTTTGCTTCGCGGCCCCTTTGAAATTAGACGGTGCAATTCCTATGGACTCAAAGAATTCCGCCTTCTTTACGCCCTTATAGTCTAAAAAAGTCAGTATTTTCTCTTTTATGGTCATTTTATTGGCTGAAAATTTTGTCGGGTCAAAATAATGACTTATCTTTGCAGCGTGTTCCAGTTGGAACGAGCGGCCAAAGATACAAAAAAGCCGCGAGGTAGACAAATTTTAACAATTAAAGAAATATAAGACATGAGTGAGACAGATAAACTCAAAAAACAGAAGAAGCGTCAGATGGCGCGGGTAATCTCAATGGCATTTAGTCTGCGTTATGCCGTCGAAGACCTCATGAGCATGATGATTGCCGAGGATGAGAACGAAGACATCTCGCTTGTAGATCCCGAGGACGAGGAACTTTACCTTGCGCTCGGACTCAAAGCGGACGAGATTAACAAGATGGCCGATATGATTTCGGCACGATACAAATCAATCAAGGACTAAAGTGAAACAACCATGAGTGAGACAAGACAAATACTGAAAGTCAATGCTGACAATCGCGAGGCTACTTTCAACGCAGCCTACAAAGGCAGCTATTACACCATCTTAGGATGTGCCGGTGACCTCAACGAGTGGACGGCAGGATACCAAGAGTTGCTTGAAACCAGAGGTATCGGCACCCCCAAGGAATTCATCACTTTCAAAGGTGCAGATATGAATGAATTCTACGGACTGACCGGCAATAATGCCTACAATGACGAACTAACCTGTCTGATGTTCCCTTTGAACACTCTTGATGTGGCGAAGTTGGCAATCTTCAGACTCCAAGCAGAGGATAAATGGTTTGACGACATAGTTGATAACAACCGGCGTCGTCAGGAGGCTATAAACGAACAGGGTTAGACCCAAGAGAGGGCAATCCTGCGGCAAGAGAGCCGCGAAAAGCCTAAAGGCACAACATTAGAACCGCCGCCGGTATTGCAAGGCCGGCGGCACTTGGGCGGCCAGGATGGTGAGCGACCATGGCGCAAGTATCGGGGTTCGATTCCCCGACCGCCCACTAAAAATTTCAACCGATGAAACAAAAATCAGAGCAACGGACGGACCAAGCCATCAAGCTGCTGCTTCAGACACTGGAGCGGAACGTGACCGACACAGGCATCATCCTTGATGAGTTTGAGGCAACCCACAACGATTACGAGCTGTGCTACTCCAAGCAGTACAACGCCCTCAACGCCGGACATTTCGCCCTGAAGGATGCCATCGACAAAATCAATGATCAACTCAATAAAAAGTGAGACTATGAAGGATCAGACAAAAAATCTAATGGTTCTGTCTTCCATTGCAGAGTGCAGAAAAGCAATTGACTTTCTATCGCAGGCCGGAGAGTTGTCAGCAACGATTGTAATGCTTCGTGGCGAGAAGCACCCATGTCCCAAATCGCCTGCCAACGACATGCCCATGTATCGGGGGCATCAATTAATTCTCCGGGACGATAATACTTTGGAATGCCAGCTGTGCGGCCGCAAATACCGCTCAGTTCGTCAAGAACTGACAAGGGAAGAGCGATATCTTTATGAAACGCTGTCTCCGAAATGTTCGTTTGAGCGACAAGCTGAACTCTAAGGATAAACTTCATAACGTTCTATTTGGAATTCGGCCATAAAGTTAACAAAAATATCAATACAAAATAAGTGAGAAAATGAACAAGTACATCTCAGTAAACAAGGAAGGCATCAAGGCCCTGCAGCGCACCTTCAAGGTAAAAGGTAAGCCTATCTGTGAACGCTGCGTCAAGAATGCCCTCGCCTTCCGCACCGACAACGACCTTGCCAGGAAGATACGTTTCGCGGCAGTCAAACATCACGGAGGCTGCACCTACTACATCTGCAAGGAAGGTGAATTCTTCTTTGACTCTGACAGCTGCTGGCGTGCGGTCTATCCCAACCGGGCAGAAATCTACCTTGACAAGCAGACCGGTGAAGGCACGGTCTATGGTCCCAAAGGTGATGTGGTGGCAAGATACGACCATGTCATGCTGAGTCAGATCGGCGAAATAAAGCGAATGGCGGAAGCACTCTAAAGAAAGGGCGAGAGAATGGAATACTACGACGGACGGTTATGTGTCAGACCGAGCGAGCTGTTTGAAAACGGCATCGTCACGGAATCCAATTACCGCAATTGGATTAACCGTGACCGCGTTAAGGTCGCCCGGCGTGGAGGCGGTTCCAAAGACTCGTATGCCCTTATAGTTCTTGACTCGCTGCCCGACAAATACCGGGCTAAAGCCGAGGAGGTTCTCGGTAATGGCGACGAGGTGCTTGTAGCCGGATGGTTCCGGGAGAACTACCAACTGGACCAGGCTGCAGTAAAGTTTTTCCTTGACTGGGCATCCCAGTATCCGAGCGACCAGGCGACCGCTGAGAAAGCGCGTGAATATGCAATCAACGCCTCGGTGATCAATGCCTGCATCCGGCTTTACGACCGGGCATCAACCGCCCAAAGGATGATGGGTAAAAGTTACCAGTGGGAGAAGATGGCCAAGGCTATAGAGAGCCTCAGAGAGCAGTTCGGACATACGCTGCCGTCATCCCCTTACCGCTTCAGGAAGAAGGTGGCGCAGTTCCGCAAGGAAGGCTACGGTAGCCTGATCAGCGGCAAGTACGGCAACCAGAGCGCCAGACTTATGACCTACAAGGAAGAGCGAGTGATACTCGGCATCGCCGGTCTGGAAAACCAACCCTACAACACCACGGTGCGTGAAATGTATATCATGTTCCTCTGCGGCGAGCTTGAGGTCTATGACATCGAAACCGGGGAATGCTTCAATCCGGACGAGTTTGCCAAGAAGGGGCAGGAACCGTGGATACCCAGCGACGCAACTATCGCCAACTATCTCAACCGGCCCAAGAACAAGTACCTACTGGAACAGCGACACCGCAGCCGCATGGCCTTCTACCACGAACAGATGCCACACATGCACCGGCACAACGGCGAGTTTTCACTGTCGCAGATCACAATGGATGACGTCGACCTTCCGCGCCGCATGAAAGGCAACGAGCGGGTACATGCCTATTACGCCTATGACGTGGTCAGCCAGTGCCGTATCGGAGCCGCTTATTCCCGAGGCAAGGATGACGCACTTGTGGTCGACTGCTTCCGGGATATGTTCCGGCTCATCAGCAAGAACGGCTGGGGCATCCCCGGCGGCATAGAGGTCGAGACCCACCTCATGACGAAGTACAAGGACGGATTCCTCCGTGCCGGCGAGGTATTCCAGTTCGTACACTTCTGCGCACCTCAGAACTCCCAGGAGAAATACGCCGAGCCATTGAACGGCGCCTTCAAGCGTAGCATAGCCCATAAGAACCATGCCGGGACCGGACGCTTCTATGGCAAAGGCAAGAACCGCACCGAGAGCAAGAAGATAAGCGACGAGACCAACGACACCTACGAGGACCAGCGTTATTACAGCTTTGAGGAACTTGTGGCCGATGACCGCAAGGACAACTATGAATGGAACCATACCCTGCACCCCAATCAGAAAAAATATCCCGGCATGACCAGGTGGCAGGTACTTGAGGCCAATATCAACCCCTCCCTGCTGCCTTACGATGCCCGGACCCTCAGCCGCTATATCGGCGAGGCGGTACCGACGAGCGTAAGGAGGAACTCAACCGTACGCGTGGCACATGAGGACTGGTGGCTGAGCGGCCCCGAGGTTATGGAGCGTCTGGAGCCAAACAACTACAAGGTCACCGCCTACTATCTCCCGGATGAAGAAGGGAAACCCTCCGAGGTATTTCTTTATCAGGGTGACAGATTCATCGACAAGGTCCGGAAGGTGGAAACCTACAACCGCGTTATGGCCGAACAGACCGAGGACGATGCCCGGAAGTACCAGGAGCAATGTAAGATGGTGTCAAGGCATAGGAAATGGCTCGATGACAATGCTGCTCCACGTGTCGGCACCATGAAACGGAGTGAAACCGTTGCCGAAGAGCCTGAATCCATATCAGACCTCGTTGCGGCAGCTCCGGAACCGCACGAACCAGAGGAACTCGACGGCGAGAACTACAGCCGGAACTTCGCCGACATGGACTGGGGACAGATAGCGTTTCAGGATTCATAAAACGAAATTATAACACTGTTAGAATATGATTACAACAGACATCAAAAACAAAATCCTCGCCGCAATAAAGGCGAACCGCGCCAACTATCCGAGTGACGCAAAGCATGCCGCCTCTCTGGGCATCACCACCTCGGTGTACAGCGCCGTCAAGAATGGCCAGACCGACCGGGTTCTCAGCGATGCCAACTGGATAAGCATCGCCCGTAAGCTCGGAGTGAACCTACGCGGCGAAATCGAATGGGTGGCGGCCAAGACTCCGACCTTCCAGTATATAACCGCCCAACTGGAACTGTACCAGAGCGCCGGACTGAGCGGAATCCTGTGTGACCTTCCTAACATTGGCAAGACCTACACAGCCCGTCACTACGTTAAGACCCACGGCAATGCGGTCTATATCGATTGCTCGCAGGTCAAGACCAAACTCAAGTTGATCCGTAAAATAGCCGCCGAATTCGGCGTTGACAGCCGAGGCCGGTACGCGGATGTGTATGATGACCTCGTGTATTACCTGCGCAGCCTCGAGAATCCGATCATCATCCTTGACGAAGCCGGCGACCTCCAGTATGAGGCCTTCCTCGAGCTCAAGGCGCTTTGGAATGCCACCGAGCGGTGCTGCGCATGGTATATGATGGGTGCCGACGGTCTCAAGGCGAAAATCAACCGAGCCATCGAGTGCCAGAAGGTCGGCTACACAGAAATGCTTAGCCGTTACGGCGACCGCTACTGCAAGATAGTCCCGGAAGGTGCCGACGACCGCCGTGCCTTCCTCAACGAACAGGCACGGATAGTGGCGAAAGTCAATGCTCCGGAGGGAACAGACATAGCAGCCATCGTCCGTAGGACCCAGGGAGGTCTGCGCAGAGTATATACCGAAATCGAAAAACTTAAAAGACAATGATAATGATAAGCATACTTGAGAAACAATACATGGAAACCGTCATCAGGATGGGTCGCCGGATGCAGAGTGGCGAAATCGACTGGGAACAGCGTCGATATGAGATTGCCAAGGATGTTATGGCAGAGATGGTTGGTGCGGTCGTTAACGGAGCTGTCAACAAAGGTGCGATGTATGACCCCAACTATATTTCACTTGCGAGGACGTCCGTAGAAGCGGCTATGACACTTGTCAATGAACTGAAAAAGACTCAAGAGAAGAAGTGACGATGGCCAAGCGAGCATATAGTCCGAAGGAGGTTCTTCAGAAGACCTACACGACACTGCCCTGGGGTGGTGAGTGGGCATGTGCTTTCGGCTATCCATCGACAAACGAAACATGGCTTATCCACGGCCCGAGCGGAAGCGGCAAGAGCAGTTTTGTGATGCAACTCGCCAAAGAACTTACCAACTACGGCACCGTCCTGTACCTCAGCTATGAAGAAGGAGTGAGCCAGTCATTTCAGCAGCGACTTCAACGCTTCCACATGAACGAGGTGCAGGGTCGGTTCCGGATAGTGACAAGCGACACCGTAGAAGAACTGATTGCCCGGCTGAAGAACAGGAAAAGCCCGAAGTTCGTCATCATCGACAGTTTCCAAAGCAGCAAATGGACTTACGAGGAAACCGAACTGCTGCGGCGTACCTTCCCGAGAAAGACCTTCATCTATATCAGCTGGGAGTATAAAGGTCAGCCATTCGGCAAACCGGCTCAGAAACTTAAATACGACGCCGGCGTGAAAGTGAGATGCAGCGGATACCGGGCATACTGCCAGGGACGATTCATTCCGGCAGCCGGAGCGCACTATGTGATATGGAAGGAAGGCATACTAAAAACCAGTAACAACTTGGATTGACATGAGCGAGAAAAAGATAACGATAGATGTAAAGCCGGACGGTCGCATCCGCAAGGAGGCTTTTATGATTCCTCCGATGGTGTGTCCGTACTGTGGTGGCAAAGGCTGGTTTTATTCCGGCAAGAAAGAACCCGAGACGATTTCATGCCCGGATTGTGAAGGGACCGGCGAAGTAGTCGCAATGGTAACGATAGACTGGAAACCAAATATAAAATGATTTAATTATGGCAAAGAAATTAATAATTCCAGAGCTTCAGACTCTTGAAGCCCAGTGTGCTAATTTGATGAGGTCGCTTGAGACGGCGATTGGCAATGTCAATATAATGGCAGAAACTAACGCAACGCGAGAACTCTCAATGGTGAGGACTAAAATTGAAGAGGCCACTATGTGGCTTGAGAAATACCAATCCGGTAATATAATCGAGTTGGCCAACAGAACCTGTCGATAACATGGCACAGCAGGTAACTAACTTCGGACGGTTCTACACCGCCATCAGGGCACTGAACCCCATTGGAGACCGGGATGATGTCAAGAAGAGCATCGTTTACCAGTACACCAACGGGCGCACCGACAGCCTCCGCGAGATGAGCCGCACCGAATACGACAAGTGCTGCGAAGACCTTGAGCGCAAGACCGGGCAGAAGGACGAACTCCGCAAGGAGCGTAGCGCGACCCTAAAGCTCATGCAGAAGATGGGTGTCGATACAACAGACTGGAATCGCGTCAATCTCTTGTGCCGGGATACCAGAATTATTGGCAAGGACTTCTACTATATCACTGCCGAAGAGCACCGGGAACTGCGTCGGAAACTCCGCAGCATCGAGCGCAAGGGAGGCATCAACCGCAAGCCTGCATCGATGCCGGAACCCCAGCCTCAACAAAAACAACAGCAAGTGTTCGTGGTTCCCATCGGACCGACGAGCCAGATATACAACTAATCAACCTCATAATTCATACATCATGGCAAAAAGACAGAAAAAGACCATTATCTCCGGCGTCAGCAAGGAAGCAGCCGAAGAAGCCTTTGCAACCTACGCCAAGGCAGACGCAGAACGTGCGAAAATCACAGCCGAAATCGAACTGAAGTGCGCCCAGATCCGAGAGAAACACCAAGATCGCCTGTCGCAGCTGCAGGTGACCCAGGACGAGGCTTTCGACACACTCCAGGCCTACGCTACCGAGAATCAGCTGGAACTCTTCAGCAAGAAGAAGAGTCTCGAGATGGTGCACGGAACCATAGGTTTCCGCACCGGCACTCCCAAGCTCAAAACCCTCAAGGGTTTCACATGGGCAAGCGCACTCCAGCTCGTAAAGGAGTTTCTCCCCGGCTTCGTGCGCACCGCCGAGGAAATTGCAAAGGACAGACTGCTTTCAGAGCGAGACTCCGATGTCATCAAGCCGGGCGATCCTCTCGGCCCCGGAGTACCACTCCGCGAGGTCATGGTCAAGTGCGGCATTACGGTCGTACAGGAAGAGACCTTCTTTGTCGAACCCAAAAAAGAGGAAGCAGCGTCATGAAGAAGGCAATTACCAGACCGCCCAAGATTGCCCTTTGCCGGATGTGCAAGGGTACAGGAATCCTGGCGGCAGAGGCTCCTGAACGACATCCCTATCGTTGCCCCCAATGCGAGGGCAGCGGCAGGGTGACTGTGAGCTGCGAGATGACACTTGATATCAGACCTTACAGACCGAAACCCAAAGGACCTTTAAAAATCATGTAAAAGACAATGGCAAACAAGCGCGGCATGTCCTACAAAAAGCGCGTCGCAGACATAAACCGGATATACGATGAACACGCCAGGAGCGGGTTGAGTAACCGGGAAATATGGCGCAGATACATATATCCGGTTTATGCCATAAGCGAACGCACTTTTTACAACATTATGAACGCCACGGCAGGGCTCGAAACCCCGGTCGTGGCGTCCGACATGCCGAGCCTGTTTGATTTATTGCCTGACGAACCTTCAAACAAGCAAGAGAAATGACCGACATTGACGCGCAGATCCGGGAAATATTCGGGCGCATACTCCGGGACATACAGGTGGAGCTTGGCGATGAATTCGACCAGAATTTCGAGCGTCAAGGTTTCTTCTCTCAAGCATGGGCGCGTCGTAAGAGTCCCACGCGCCCGGGAGGACATATCCTTGTCGATAGCGGAGGCTTGCGCCGGAGTATCCGGAGCGAAATCAGGGACAGCAGCATAGTCTTTCTGACTGACCATCCTGCGGCAGCCATCCACAATGAAGGCGGAGAAATAGTCGTAACGGCTAAAATGAAACGCTTCTTCTGGTACAAATATTATTCCGCTACCGGCTCCTTCGGACGCAAAAAGGATGGTTCAAGACGCAATGACAAACGGACCCTGCAACTCTGTGACGAAGCCGACTTCTGGAAAGCGATGGCGCTTATGAGGGTGGGCAGCAAGATACGGATACCGCAGCGCAAATTCCTCGGAACTTCTCCGGAAGTTGAGGCAGCGGTCCGTCAGATCATCGAGGAAAACCTGAACGAATACGTAAACAACATAGATTTCAATATCAAATGACAGCAATAATAATCACCTCAATCATCTGTGTAACGTTGGTGGTCATGTTATACATGACGCATATCTATCCGAGAACACTCCGCAGGTATAAGTTACGCTGCGCCCAGCTGAAAGCAGAACGGGACAAACTTAAAAAAGAGTATGACGGCCATTTAGACGGTTACACCGACTGGTTCCTGGCTATGCAGAAACGCCTGGACGAGTTGACAAACATCGTTTTCGATAAAATTGACGAAAAATGAGAGAAGAGTTATACCGCAAGTTGAAGACTCGTCTTGAGTCGCTGTGCATCAATGGCGCCGGAGAGTATTATGAAAGACCCGACGACGCGGATATGGATGACGAACTGTATCCCCGGGCCATCAAGCACATCGACCTATGGAACCACAACGTGGAATTCCTCGATCAGGAAGTCCCGTGGGACCGCCCGGCTGTGTTCATCGAGTTTGTGCCGTTCAAATGGACTACGTTGGTAACCGGAGTCGCATACCGAGCACAGCCGTTGATAAACCTCCATGTGGTCACCGACTGGACCGGAGCCGACACCGACGCCGGGCAATTCCGGCTGCTTGACAAGATACATGCACTTGTCGCAGGACTTTCCGGCGATACCTTCGAGGAATTTGACATCGACAGCAGCTCCACCAACCATAACCACGAGGATATAGTGGAAAATATCGAAACCTACACCTGCGTCGCATTTCGGCAATTGAAATAAAGCCCCATAAACGCGCCGTGTCGCGCCGAAAGAGCGAGAGCCGTAACCTTTATCGGGTGACGGCTCTCTTGCGATATATGGGCGAGAAAACGGCCTTATGCGGCGTTGTCGGGATGGAGGTCGGGTATCGTGAACAGCATGATGTCCTTGTAACTGGCATTGTAGTTCATCGTCGCGTTAAACTCCCTCCTTTGGCAACGGGCGAACGGGTCCCCGAGCGATGGGTGGCGCCCCATCCACTCGCACAGTTCGATTATGCATGATTTCTCGGAAGTAAAATATATAAAATTATGACCGGGTAGCACCGACAAGACATCGAGATAGTCGGCGAGGCGCCAGTACATTCGGTATGTGCCGACATCAGTGGATAGGTAAGGCGGGTCGACAAGGAACACAACGCCGGGCGTATCCTTGTATTGCTCGAAGAGCTCACGGTAGTCGCATGAAACAATCTCCAGTCCGGCAAGATAGCCCGGGCAAGGCTCATACCCATTTTTACGGACATTGTTGTATAGCGTTTCGCCGCGCATGCCCTCGATGCTCATCTTGTATTTCATAGAGAACATAAGCGACGATGACAAGGTGATGAAGTCAAGGAAGCCGGTTTCTTTTTCCTCCTGCTCAAGTAGCGAAAAAATCTGCTCCCGGGCAACGCCGGTTATCGGCTTGTGTCGGTCGAACTGCGAGGCGATGGGCCGGATTGACTCAAGCAGACGGTTGGTGCGGGGAATATTGTTGATGCGAAGCCGGTAGTTGTCAAAGTCATTATAGATGACACGCGACTCCGGATGGAAGTGCTTTGTGATGTGTGACAGTAGCCCGGAGCCTCCGAAAAGGTCGACGAAAACAGTGTCGGCCGGATATTGTTTGATTACCTCGATGAACTGTTTGGCGAACATCCTCTTCTGCCCGACAAAAGGCAGCGGAGCCGAAAGATATAACTTGCTCATACGTTCAGCTCGAATTTTACAGCGTCCTCGCCGGCCAGGAGTCGGCGTGTGCTGTCAAGGTTGTTCTCGTATATGTGGACATTGCCCAGGAACAATGTAATTGACTTCAGGGGGAAGTCAATGTGCCGGGCCATGAGATAGAGATGGTATATGTCGGCCGGCAAGCCGAGATTGGCATCAGAACTGCGTTGGTATGCCGTTATAACGAGTTCCGAATCCTCAATCTGGAATTGAACGAGCGACAGACACGGAGCCTGGTTGCTTTCTGCCTCGGTTGCGCCGAGGAACAGGACATAGTTCTTGGAACTGCGGCGCTCGGAATTGATCCTGGCGAGAAGTGGCGGCAGCTTTTCAAAATAGGTCGGATAACTGTTGACGAGGATGGAGCCGCAGTAGTCCCACCAATTTATACCGGCTTCACGGTACTTCTCCACCGAGCGTTCGCCGCTCATGAAGAGCTTCAGTTCGGAACGGAGCTTTTTGCGGGCTATGCCATGCCCCTCGAAAATGTCGAGCAGATCGGCCGGGGTAAGCGAGAGCTGCTCGTTGATGAGATATACGATATTGCCTTTGCGGTTCGACTGGCGTTTGCCTGAGTCAAGAATCCGCCGGAGTATCTGATGGTATTTGTTTGTTGCCATAGAGTGGTGTTTTTGACACCGCAAAGATAGCTCCCGGCGATGTGCTGCACACTATGGCGACACGGGATTACACTGCACCGGGATTGCAGTCGCTTTGAAAATGCTTGACAAGCGAATACACCTTCCGCTCGCTGATATGGAACCGGGAGGCAAGATGGGCCACGGTATAAGTGACCTTGCAGCCGTCGGCGACCATTTTGTTGAAGTCAACGAAAAGGTCGATATAGTCGGCATCCTCAAGACGGATGCCGGATTTTCTCAGCCTGTCAAGCAATTCCCGGTTGAATTTCAGTATTTCAAATATGGTCATGTTCCGAAAATTTTGTAATTTTGCAGTGTCTCACTTATAAAAACATCGCCTTCGGGCGAAAATTAGCATCCAGTGGAAGCCGGAAGGGCATAGTGCCCCCGGCTGGCTTCCATTGGATGCTTTATGTTTTTAGAAAGTGAGACGTCTATTAACAGGCCGGGGGCATTTTTTATGCCCTCCCCCGAAGGGCAGCGGGATCAGTTCGCGGTGTAGAGTGCCAGGTCAATCGAATCTTTCGCCTTCCAACCCTGCGCCAATGTGTCCTGAATGAACTTCATCGCGCCGGTGTAGAATGACGATAATGCAGTCAGTTCCTGAAATGTCACATATTCCGGACTGTCATCCTCGCCGAGTTTGAATGTCACCGGCAGCGAGGCACCGGCAGTCTGGACAGCAAGGTCGTAAGCGGCCTTGTAATTGAACTGGTTCTCGGTGGACAGCCATACAGTCTTGCCGTTGTAACGGAAGCCGGACAGAATGTGCTCGTCGGTCCGGGCGTTGATCCAGCCGCTGATGAGCGACTTGATTTCCTCCCCGGAAGGTTTATGGTTGAATTCCTCTTCCATGTAGGAGGTGACGCCGGAATCATCGGCGGTCACATCCCAGCGGACGCGCCATTTGTTGCGTACAGGATTGGTGCACTCCAGGAGTGCCACATCGGGATTGCCTTGGACTCTTTTCATGATCTTTAAGTGAAGACGTATTTTGTTTTACCCTTGCCGAAGGTCTCAGCCTTGATGGTGGTCTCGAAGGGGAAGCCGTCCGGCATTTCACTCACTTGCTGGAGGATGTTCTTCATCTCCTCCGAATTGGTGAAGAACTTCTTCTGCTCACCGTTATGCTCGATGGCGACCACGCAGCGGTCTTCACCCTGCGAGGTCTTGACACCCATCTCGAAGTCGCGGACTACGATGGGAAGGTTCACCAGTTCCCGGATGCTTACCACCGCACCGGGGAATCGCTTCTTGCCGTCATCAGGCTTGTAAGCGACGTTTAGGTCTTTGAATGATTTCATTTCTGTGCCTGTTAATTTGTTAAAGAGGTTATTACACTGTGCGTGCTTCGCCATCCCGTAGAATGAGGCGACGAGGACGCTTCTTCGTTTCCGGCTCTTGACTTCGCCCATTTTCCGGGCGAACTTCTTTTTGATGCGCTTACGCAGCAGCGCGTGGTCGGGGTAGATGACGTAGCCCAGGAAGTCAATGCCATCAGAAACCGGGAACACCCTCTCGTTGTCTTTAATTTTCAGACCGATGCTTTCAACCAGATTATGCACAATACCACGAATCCTCCACAGTTCTTCTTTGGTGCCGGCAAGGACGACACCGTCATCGCAATAGCGATAATAGAACAACACTCCGAGTCCGTCTTTAAGAACGTGATCGAGATGAACCGACAGGAGCAGATTGCATAACCCCTGGGAGCTCCTCAAGCCTATACTCACCCCGGACGGCATCATCCGGATGAATCGTTCAAGTATCGCAATCAGCTTCTCATCCTTAAAGATGCGCCGGACGCAGTCGATAATCGACTGTTGGCTCACGCTCTCATAGAACTTGGAGATGTCGAACTTGTAGCAGAACCGGGTCCCGTCCGGGTGGTCATGAAGGTCACGCTCAATATAAGACTTCAGGTCATGCATGCCGCGCCCCTTGATACTTGCAGAGGTCGTTCTGATGAAGCGGCGTTTCAGGTGCTCGTCCACCACCGACATCACGGCATGAACCGCAATACGGTCTTTCATGGTCAATACCTGAATGTGTCGTTCCTTGCCGCCTTCAATAATCGTGCGCTCCCGGTAGCCCCCGGCAATTTCATAGTTGCCGGAGGCAATTTTCTGTGAAAGTTCGGCGATAACCTCCTCCCTGTGCGCGAGAAGGTATCGGCCCTGACGGCTGCGTTTACGGGCAGTACCGCGCAGAACCTGGTCGAAAGATTGTGCCATATTGGGATAGGCGACAATTTCCTCGATGATATGTCCTTCTCTACGCATGGAGTGTTTCTGGAGGTTGTCAATAAAGTTTGTTTCAGGCTCCTTGAGCCTTCCGGTCACCGGGTCCGGGTTCTTCGAGCCTGCGCCTACCAAACCCTACCCGAACACTTGATGTTCCGGCTTTCCGCATAATGCGCTGTTGCCGAGGCTTGCCCCTCTCGGCACCTCTGAGGGAACACGTTCCCGGTGATGTACGCCGATGGTTGGTTGTCCAGACGCGACCCGACATTCGTGTTCGCATTCGATGCATCGTTATTCGCATTCGCGTACGACACGCCGCCATTCGCATTCGCGTTGTTGTTGCCGCGATAGACCACACGGCCTATTGAGGGACACCGCCTTACAGACTGCAAATTTACACATAATTCGCCGTTCCAGATGGAATTATGTTAAAATATAAGCCAGAACAGTGCGGCGATACCACCTCCCGACACGGTCATAAGGAAGTCTAACCAGTCCCAGGGACAACCGTGGAGTCTGTCCTTGAGCTCAAGACAGGCACCGGCGACACAGGCTGAGTAGAGTGCCGGATAAACGCCGAGAGCGAGAAGTCCGGCAATCAGACCACCGACGAGATGCTTGTATCGGTTGGATTTTTTGAGAAATGAGATAATTTTTTCCATAAACTTTTGTATGTCAGAAATTGTTTGTAATTTTGCACAAAGACCTCCGAAAAGACGCGATAACTTCAAGTCGTGAGGCATTAAAGCCGTGGCTATGTCATGGCTTTATTTTTTGCAGTTCCTCAAGGATTGCGTCCCTTGAGCCATGTTCCGGGCCTATGCGCACCGCTTTCCCACCCATGATGACGTAGCATTCCTTTATTGCGCCGGAAGTGAAATCTTCCCTTCTCCAATCGATTTTCTTTGCCAGTTCCGAGAGATTGATGCGCTTGCCGCTCATACGCATGTCAAGGTCAATGACAACAACCTCACATCCCTGAGCTTTAGCCTTGGAGAATCCATCGGAAACGCCGTTAATGGAACGTATCCCCTTGCGGTCCCCGATTAAGCCATTTATAAGGTATTCCGGATTCTTAACTCCGTGTCCTATGACATGTTCGCGAATTTTTATCTCCATGGTCGGGAATGATGACAGGAGGGAATATGCTGCGCGGGTATTTTCCTTTACCTCGGTCTTGTCGGCACTGGTACTTGTTTTTAGTCTTTCTCCATAGACGGGGTCGGTTTTGCACTGACGCAGTTCTTCGCAACGATGAATTAGAACACATGCCCGGCACACTTCATTGTCTGGCACGAAAGCGGCGAGTTTTCCGGATTTCCCGCCTTTTGCAATGGGACAAGTGGTGCATTTGCGGATGGTGTAAGGATTATAATCAGGAACCGATTTGCCTTCCTTGCCGGCGTTGAACCGGAAGATGCCCTTTGTGTCACGCTGCAGAGCCTCGTCGCCAAGGCGCATCGCCTCGTCATGGTTCGTGGCCGGATATTTTGACTTGCGTACCTGAACCACTGTGCAGCGGCAGTTCCAGCCATTAGGCGGGTAGAATTCCTCCCAGAACGAATCGGACGGCGGCAGCGTCACGCGGTCAAGAGCCGCATGTTCCGGACGCACCTTGTCATCGCGCTGGGTGCGGTACTGGAGATTGTAGCGGTCGCCGTCGCGCATGAATTGTTCCCATCGTCCTGCCATCTCAGCCGAGGCACTGACGAAGTTATACTCGGCCCGGAGATAGTTCGCGTTATATGTGGAGTCAATGCTTTGAACATCGTTCAAAAACTGTTCAAACGGCTTTCTATTGCCGTTCTCATCGAGCAATGACGGGAAGGCTTCATGCAGCTCATGAAAAGCCTTCATACCGGAGAAGATGTAATTGGATCGGGTAAGTCGCCGGCGCATACCCTCTGTCATGCTCACCTTCTCAAAAGCCGAGTCCATCGCCGACGCATGGGAGCTGACGAACTCCTGCACGGCAGGATCAGCCACCAGTTCCACGCGGAATTCAGCGCCTTTCTCCTTGAAGAGGGACTTCATCATACCTTTGAACAGGGAGGACAGTCGCTTGCGTATGTCTTCGGATGGAGCAGCCAGTGTCTCAAGTTTCGGCATTCCATCAAGTAATCGTGCATAGCGTCGGTGCAGCCCCTCATAGTCAGAGGGGCCTAATCGAAAAAATTCTTCCCGGGCTTTCTGGAGTCATTCTTGTCGTCTTCCTTATCATCACCCTTGCCATCGCCGTCATCAGGGTCGGGCATAGCCATGGGGTTGCGTCGTTCGCCTACGGGCATGCCGTACTTGTCTGCGAAGTAAGACGGCTTGACTTCATAGCGGTCGGCAATCATAGTTTCATAAGCGACCTGCTGTTCCGGTGTATAGTCAACGGCATCGTCCCACTCAAAGCGCAGACCCTTTACCGGGAACCCATGCATAACCATGAGAGGAATAAGCTGATTGTTTATGATATCGCGGAGCATGTCGCGGTCGGACTCCACGAGGTTCATGAACACCTGCAGGTGCGTCTGAGACTGTGACAGCGAGGAACCGTCCTCGATGGTCATGGTCTGACCTATCACCAGTTTGGAGATTTCGGAATTGGAGCGGTCGATGCGCTTGTCATAAACATTGAAGGCATCCCCTTTGCCTGACTCCACGAACTGAATCTCCGTTTCCATGCCGGATACCATACCCTGACTGGCGCCACCGTTGTATATCATATCCTCCAGTCGCTTGAACTCCTTGGGGTCGCGTGTCGATGTGCGGGCGATGCGCCAGGGCATGCCGAAGATCTCGGCGAAGCAGTCCCAGAACGACATCGCATGCTTTTTCGGTATGGTGTGGAGAGCAGCCTTCAACAGTAGCCCGAGGTCATCGGGGCGTCCCGCTTCAATAAGCCAGTCCTTCCAAGGTCGCTCACGGAACTCTATCCCTGTTTCCCAGTTCATGCCGACACGGGACACAACTCGGCCCTTCTCCGGAACCACGTGCTTGCGGGGGATAAGCGTCACGCCGGAGAATGCCGGATGACCGTCACCGTCGGTAATCACATCGCCAAGTTCAATCAGCGAATGACCGTACCAAATAGACTCAAGGCACAGCCGGCACAGATCCTTGAACCAGGACTGGTCGAAAAGATGCTCCGCTGACTCGTCCTGGTCGCCGCTCTCGTTGACAAGTTTGAACGAGCGCGACATGACGAACCCCACGCGCTGCTGTATGCAGCCGGAAAGATGCGAGTCGGTCATGGCGTCCCGGTAGATGTCGTAGAGCTTCTGCCGGTTCGGATGGCGCGGATCAATGGCGCTTTGCCATGCCCGGCGCCAGTCCTCAATATCGTTCTTTGTAAAAAATTCGGCGTAGCGGTGCAACTCCATGATGATGGAGGTCTGCTTGGCTGCCTTGGCACGGCTTTCCTGTTCAGCCCTGCGTTGTCTGGATTTTCTGCTCATATCCTACCAGTCGTGTCTAAGTTTGGGTGAAGAGTGAAATGATGTACCAAAACCGGAGGAGCCGTCCTCCGATACCTTGAGAGGTAAGTCCGGAATAATTTTGCCGGCCTGTACACCCTCGAGCCATTTGATGGCCCGGTCGTAACGTTCCTTGCGAATCTCGCTGCCCATCTTCTGAGGCTGTGAAGCTGTCAGATGGTAAAGGACGATGTCTGCGGTGTACATGACTATAAGCCGGTTCCGGTCATTTCCCGAAGCCGAAAAAACAGCATCTGTGTCATATACCGGTCGCAGATAGCCGGCAATCTCTTCCATAGCCTCTGCCTCGGCATTAGCAATATTCTCCGGCGAAGACTGCGATATCACTTTCAGGGCTGCCTCGCCTATGACAACCCGGTAATCCTCATTGTCGATAAACATAATCACCACATATTTTTAGGGGAGCGACGCGGAATCGCCACCGGTTTGAAAATCTCTTGTCGTGTATTGCGCTGCAGGAACCATATAGCGCCCTCGTCGGCATCCGGCGCATCGTCATGGACACGGGAACCGCGCTCGAGAGCGAGCGTCTGTTCAATGCCGACCTGCATGTCCGGAGAATCCTTGAGCGTCTCATTATAGAATACAAAACCACGCTCCCAAAGAGGCGAAACCGCCTCGATGCGCTGAATCTTCTCCGGCTTGCTGCGTTTGTCCGGAAGAATCGGAAGCTGGTAGCCTCTGATGTTCCCCTCGGCAGCAAACTCGTCCAGGATGATATCCTGCATGAAATTCGCCTCCATGAAGAATGAAATGGACACACGGTCGCGGGTACGCTCGTATAGGTCATAAAGCCACCGCACCATTCCGGACACCGTGTCCTGGCGGACATAGCAGTCTATGAGATGCAGCTCGGTGCCGATCTTGCCCCACAGGCGGCAAGCCTTGTAGTCGTTCGCCGTGGTCGATTTGAAGGAAGGGTCGGTATAGCACACGAGCATATCGTACTTCTCCAGTTTGGGCAGACGCTTGTAGCGTATCCATTCATGGCGGAAGATGGAGCCGTCGTTGATGGGGTTGTGCATCATCTCCTTGTTCCAGGCACGATAGCCGACAAAATCGGCGTATGCCTGGGCCTCCTCACGGGTCCACTTCTCCTTCCAGACAGGATTCCCGTTCTTATCCACAGCCTTGATTTCCGACACATACACGCCGCGTGTGGCGCACATATTGGCCAGGACAGAGCATTTGGATATGAGGTTGCCTACCATTATAAAGCGGCCGCGACCGACATCCAGGGCGCCGAAAAGAGCCTCCTTAACCCAATCGGTCAAGTCCTTCACGCGCTTTTCATTGCGGCACAGCTCGTCATCGTCAAGGTCATCGATCACGATATAGTC
>USIY01000014.1 GCA_900554845.1 uncultured Bacteroidales bacterium
CTTCACTATATGGCGTCCTGTAGACAAGACTCCCGCTTTCGAGACACCTCTATGGGTGCCTGTGCAGAACATAATTGCTGCTCCAGGACAAAAAACTGTGGAAGTGCCTGTAGGATCGAGTTATTCGGACAGTTATATATATTGTTGTGTGGATAACGGTGTTAAACAATTGAACAGCGAATGGATGAGAATTTCTGACGGAATAATCAGAATAAAAGTGCCGACTCCCGATTCTTTGAGCAGAGTTTATGTAAATCTAATCGGCATGCATGATATGGGCAGCCGCATTGCCAGAGTGACAGTGATTCCCGAAGTCCAGACCGAAAAGGTGGAGATTTCCACGGAGTCCTTCCGTGACAGAATGGCTCCCGGCGACGAGGAATTATGGAAATTCCGGTTCACTGTCAATGGAAAGCCGCTGGTGCAACGCCCTGTAATGGCTGTGATGAGCAATCAGGCGCTAAATGCTCTGTCGCCTTTCCGTTGGAGTATGAATTTGGGAAACAGTCTTTATTGGAATCCAATGACAAGTTTGGATTACAGACATATAGGATCTTGCGTAAATACTTTCATAAGTATCGACCGTCTTAAGGACAACCATACAAGCCTATTCGCCATTCCTGATATAAATACCTACAGTAGATCGTTGTACATTGGTGCATACGGTGAGATTGTATATAATTTAAATGCCGCACCGACTGCATTGATGCTTGATGAACAGGATGCCGAGGCTCCCAAATTAAGAATTCGTGGCACAAGAACCATGGGTGCCGCACAATCAAAGATGAATGCGTCGGTAAAGTCTGAAATGGTCGAAGAAGAGAGTGCCGATGCCTATGACGCCGGCGAAGGGGCTGCGTCCGTAGCCTCCAAGGAGGAATTGCGTCCAGTGGAATTGCCGCTTGCGTTCTTCATGCCCGATCTCCTTACCGACGGCGACGGTGTGGCCACAGTCAACTTTATGGTTCCCAACTTCAACGGTACATGGCAGTTCCAGATAGCCGGATATACTTCCGACTTGAAAGGATCGGTCAAGACCTGCGATGTAGTGGCAGCCAAGCAGGTTATGGTACAGATGAACGCGCCGCGGTTCCTGCGTACCGGCGACAAGGCAATGATAAGCGCCGTATTGTACAACAACAGCGGCACGACGCTTCCCGTAGGGGGAAGGATCGACATCCTTGACACAGATGGAAACATATTGAAGTCAGAGGAGTTTGCTGCGGAGGCCCTGAACGCCGCAGGTCAGCGCACGGTGACCATTGATTATACCGTTCCGGCAAATCTTTCGGAAGTGGAGATACGTGCGTATGCCGTCGGCGGCAAGCATCGTGACGGTGAGGGCTCCACTGTGGCCGTTCTGCCCAGCAGTACGCCTGTAATAGAAAGCAAGCCGTTCTATGCCCCCCCGGGACAGCGGACAATAAAAGTGGATGTGCCCAAGAATGCGGAGGACGCTACTGTGACGTTGCAGTACTGCGGCAATCCTATATGGGAATGCGTCACGGCGTTGCCTTCAATACTCGCTCCGGAATCCACCAATATACTTGCTCAGGTGAACGCTCTCTATGGAAATGCCATAGCCCGTGGCTTGATACGTGATTATCCTCAGATTGCCCAGGCTCTGAAGACATTCTCAGATCAGGAGCATGCCGGCGATTCAACGTTGGTCTCCAATCTTGAGAAAAATCAGCAGCTGAAGGCTGTGGCGCTCGACAATACTCCGTGGGTAAACAATGCTAAAGACGAGACACGCAGAATGCAAAGTCTGGTGGAATATCTTGATGTGGCTAAGTCGGAAGCCGCGATCAGCGCTGTAATGAAAGTTCTGGGGGAGCGTCAGAACAATGACGGGGGATGGAGCTGGTGTCCGGGAATGCCCACATCAAGCTATATCACGGGCAGAGTCCTCTTGCATTTCGCGATGCTTAAGGGCATGGGGTATCTTCCTGACGGCGCGGAGAAAATGGCCCGTAAGGCATTTGGCTATGTTGACCGCGAGCTCGCTCAGGACTGGGAGAGAACGGACCGGAAATATTTTAGCGTGACCGGCTTGCTGAATTATCTGTATGTCAAGAGTTTCTTCCCTAACGTGAAAGACGCAAAAGCCTTTGAACCATTGAGAAACCGAGCCATGAAAGCCATAGCGAGCGATTGGAAGAAATTCAGCATATATGACAAGGCCACCGCGGTCACTTTGGAACATAGACTGAACAACGCGCGTCTTGCGGGGGATATATTGGAATCTTTGCGACAGTACGCCAAGGTGAGCCCTGAGAAAGGAATGTGTTTCGAGAATCTGAAGGGAACGTGGTCGGGATGGAATCCGCTGATCACCACAGCCCAGGTTTTGGAGGCGTATGGCGAGGCCGCTCCGGAAGACAGCGCCGTAGACTTGTTGCGCCAGTGGCTGCTGATGTCGAAGCAGACTCAGGACTGGGGCGCCATGCAAGGTACAGCCGAAGTGGTTCAGGCCTTACTTTCCACGGGTTCCGACTGGACTGCGCCCGGTGAGGTCGCGAAAGTGCTTGTGTCCGGAGAAGTGGTTGAAATACCCTCGCGCGCGGCCATAACCGACAGTTTTGCTGTCACTCTGACCCGGGAACAAGTTAAGAAAGGCAATATTGAGATAGTCAAAAACTCCGCCGGTCCCGCATGGGGCGGTGTCGTCAGCCAGTATGTGGCTCCGATTCTTGATGTGAAGAGCGAGGGGATACCGCAGTTGCGTGTTGAGAAAAATATATATTCAATCAAGGATGGCGATGCAGTGGCGGGTGACCTGAAGGTGGGTGACCGTGTGCGCGTGACAATCAGCGTCACGACCGACCGGGATATGGATTATATAGCCATAGTCGACAACCGCAGCGCGTGTCTTGAGCCTGTCGACCAACTGTCGGGATACACTGCTTCGGACGGCGTATGGATGTACCGCGAGGTCCGGAACACGCAGACGAATCTGTTCATACCTTTCCTGCCTAAGGGAACGTCGGTGATAAGCTATGAGTGTTTTGTCGACCGAGCCGGAGAATACACGTTAGGCATTGCACAAGCGCAGTCGCAGTATTCTCCTGTGATCACGGCACACTCCGCAGGCGTTAAATTGATTGTGGAATGAGCGAATTCAGAATACATACTTTAGGATGCGGCTCCGCTAAGCCGACGGTTCATCATCAGCCGTCGTCGACGGTGGTGGAGCACCACGGTACGCTTTATATGGTGGATTGCGGGGAGGGCGCTCAGCTTCAGTTTCAGAAGCAGAGGCTTAAGTTCAGTCGACTGAGGCATATTTTTCTGACCCATCTGCATGGTGACCACGTGCTCGGGTTGCCGGGACTTATCTCCACAATGGCCCTTGGCGGCAAAGAGGGGAGGCTTACCGTGCATACTTTTCAGGAGGGGAAGGATATACTTGAAACCATATTGAATTATTTCTCGAGAGACATGCCCTTTGAGCTGGATTACAATATAATAGCTCCAGAGGAAGCTGTGATATTGGACACAGGTGCGTTGCGGGTGCGGACCATTCCGCTGCAGCATCGCGTGGCGGATGTGGGATATGTGTTCGAGGAACATGAACCTTTGCGCCATATAAATCGCGCCATGTGCGATTTCCATGGAGTGCCGGTGTTCAAGATGCGCGATATCAAGGAGGGTGCCGATTTTGTGAAACCTGACGGGACGGTGATTCCTAATAGAATGCTGACCGTAGCGCCGGATCCCGCGCGCAGTTACGCCCATATAAGCGACACACGCTATATTCCTGATCTTGCTGAAAAGATCGGGCCGGTGGATCTATTGTTCCATGAGACGACATATCTTCAGGGTCATGCGGATCTGGCCAAAGAACGGTACCACAGCACGGCGGCTCAGGCGGCCGCCGTGGCTCGTGACGCCGGGGCGAAAAAATTGTTGACAGGCCATTATTCCAGCCGTTACAACGATGATTCCCTCTTTGTGGCAGAAGCCCGCGAAGTGTTCCCTAATGCAGTACAGAATCGAGAGGGCCTGACACTGGATGTCCGAGGACGTTGTTAATAACTGTATAGGGATATAATATCGGAAGAGGAACGCCGTTTGTATGTAAGTGAAAAATAATAGAAACCAAAAACAACTGTAATGTTATCAATTAAGAAAATCACACTGCTTGCAGCCGGCGCGATGTTGCTCGGAATGACATCATGTATAAAAGATAACGATGTCAAGAGCACTCAGACATATAATGTCCCGACATTTGCGATCGCAACGGACGCCCAGGGAGTCGCCACGGTTTCGAACGGAACCGTTGTAAATTTCCAGATCGATCAGATCAATGGCAAATGCGTGGTAAAATTCTCCAATCTGAATCTTGGAGGCACTCCCGCCACGTTGACAACCAAATCGATGAGTATGGTTATGGGCTTGTATCCGATGCCAGGTAAAATAAGGACGCCTTTTTACCTGATAGAAGACGCCAATGCCACTGGAGAAGGACAGGCCATCACAGATTTCAAAGCAGACCTTACATTGTGTTCCAATACGGAATGCGATTCATTGCTCAATGTTCTGAAACCGCAGCTTGATATGGATCCTATCGTCTATCCGGGACAGTACCGTGGCACGAATTGGTACACATCCATCCAGTTCAATACAGGCGATTATAAGGTGATGACTTTCTGGAACGACCTTCTTTATACAGGAACATCCAACGTGATGGTTCCTTCATCGCTGCCTTATACGGACAAAACGGGTGTGGTGCGTGTAAAGCTTGCTTTAGCGACCGCGGGAGCATACAAGGCCAACGTCTATTTCTACAACTATAAATTCAACAAGGACGACCAAGGACATAATTTCGTGGTGAACGACGTTCCCGTGACATTCAATTCCGAAGGATTCGTGATCAATGCCACGGATGTGACTCCTGTGACCCTGCAGGACAAGAAACCTGTGGATGAATACAAGATGAGTACGCTTCAGGTCCGCAGCACCAATAAGATGACGGGCATCAACTGTCATTTCGATCTGCCGGACAAGTCCGCATGCTCTTTCTCCGGAATAGGCATCTATGAGTTCAGCCTTTCAGATTTTAATTAAGGAACCCATGGCGCCGTGTCGGCGAACATAGGCTAAGCCTTGACAAGATAAGCCCGGGGTCGCAAACAATCAGTCGGAAGATTGATTTTTGTGACCCCGGACCATTATTTTTATACTGAAGATGTGTCCACTGCCCCCGGGCGAAGCCTACAATTAAGTTTGAAAATAATTTGTATGAGTGGGAAAATTTGGGTAACTTTGCAGTTGAACTAATGTTGCGCCCGGAATAAAGGTGTGACGATAAGGTGTAACTAATTAACAGTAAACACAATATGGAATTATTGTGCCAAATTAGCAACGGAGCGTTGAGCATCACGGCTGTAGTGACAGGTCTTGAGTTGGTGTTCGCCGCGTTGCTGATAGCCAAATTGATTTCGCCGCGCTCCTATACTGTCCGTAAGTCGGAGGCGTATGAGTGCGGTATACCGACTCGCGGCGCGTCGATGCTGCAGTTCAAGGCCGGCTACTATATTTTTGCCATCTTGTTCCTGCTTTTCGATGTGGAGATAGTTTTCCTGTATCCGTGGTCTGTAGTGATGAAGGGCATGGGGCCCCAGGGCATCCTGTGCATCGGCATCTTTATGTTCGTATTAGTAATGGGCCTGGCTTACGCCTGGCGTAAAGGAGCGCTGAAATGGGAATAGACCATATCAAGAGCATGAAGCGTGAGGACTTCAAGAACAACGACTATATCGATAAGTTGGTCGAGGAGCTGAACGCCACCGGAGCGAATGTAGTAGTAGGGAAATTTGACGAGTTGATGAACTGGGGCCGTGCCAATTCATTGTGGCCGTTGTGTTTCGGTACATCGTGTTGTGCCATAGAGTTCATGTGTCTGGGCGCGGCCCGTTATGATATGGCCCGCTTTGGTTTTGAAGTTGCGCGTAACTCGCCTCGTCAGGCGGACTATATAATGGTCCAGGGGACGATCGTACATCGGATGGCGCCGGCTTTGCGTCGTCTGTACGAGCAGCTTGCGGAACCGAAGTACGTGATAGCATGCGGCGGTTGCGCCGTGTCGGGAGGCCCGTTCAAGAAATCTTATTGCGTACTGCCGGGCGTCGACGAGATTCTGCCCGTGGACGTGTATATCCCCGGCTGTCCTCCGCGTCCCGAGGCAATGTTCTATGGACTGATGCAGCTGCAACGTAAAATCAAGGTCGAGAAATTTTTCGGCGGAGCCAACCGCAAGGAGAAAATCGAAGAGTTTTTCGCAGAACATCCCGAGGAAAAGGGTCAGATAGGATAATCCATTATGAGCCAGATACAAGAAAAAATCCAGAAGATTTACCCGGCGGCTACCTTTGAAGAAGGCGATTGCCTGCTGGTGAATATAGCAGAGCCCGATTGGCATGATGTTGCCAAAAAGCTTAAGGAAACACCGGACCTGTCCTTTGACGTCCTTTCAGCAGTTGTCGGAATGGACTGGAAGGAGAAGCTCGGTGTGATTTATTATCTGACCAGCACCAAGCATGACTGGGAGGTGATATCCGTCAAGGTAGAAGCTTCGGGCGACCGTGAAAATCCATACATACACACTGTGAGCGATCTGTGGAAAGTAGCCAATTTCCAGGAGCGCGAGGTGTATGATATGTTCGGCATCAAGTTCATAGATCATCCAGACATGCGCCGTTTCTTCCTGCGTAACGATTGGGTGGGACACCCTCTGCGCAAGGATTACGACGCAAATCCCGAGCTCAATCCTATCCGCCTGGAGGATGAAAAGAATGAGGATGACACCCGCAGTTACAAGCTGGAGGACGGTAAGGTTAAGGAAGTGCCGGGCAAAGTGTTCGACGAAGATGAATATGTGATCAATATAGGTCCCCAGCACCCCTCCACTCATGGTGTGATGCGTTTCCGCGCGAGTCTTGATGGAGAGGTTGTGAAACATGTGGACGTGGTGTCGGGTTATATACACCGCGGTATAGAGAAGCTTACGGAAGGCCTCACATATCCTCAGACTCTGCATTTCACGGACCGAATGGACTATATGTCGGCTCATCAGAACCGTCATTGTCTGTGCATGTGCATAGAGAAGGCGCTTGGTATAGAGGTGCCTCGTAGAGCAGAGGTGATTCGCGTGATGATGGACGAGTTGATGCGAATATCTTCTCATCTTCTGTCATTCGGTTGTACGGCGATGGACCTCGGCGCCACGACAGCGTTCTTCTACGGATTCCGCGAGCGTGAAATGGTGCTGGACATATTCGAGAAGACATGCGGTGCCCGTATGTCGATGAATTACAATGTAATCGGTGGAGTGATTGCCGATCTGCATCCTGATTTCCAAAAAGATGTGAAGGAATTGATCCGTATCATGCCCGAGCGTCTTAAAGAATATCACAAGGTGTTCTCAGGCAATTTGATCGCCAAGAACCGAATGGTGGGCGTTGGCAAGCTGAGCAAGGAAGACGCAATCAACTATGACATAACCGGACCGAGCGGACGCGGATCCAACTGGAGCAACGACACTCGCAAGAAACATCCCTATAGCATATACGGCGAGCTGGATTTCGACGAGGTATTGCTTGACGGCTGCGATTCGTACAGCCGTTATATGGTCCGTATGAAAGAAATAGAGCAGAGCTGCCGGATTCTGGAACAGCTCGTGGACAATATTCCCGAGGGTGAAATCCGCGCGCAGGTTCCTAAGATCATAAAGTTGCCTGCGGGACGATGGTATCAGCAGGTAGAGGCTTCCCGGGGCGCTTTCGGCGTTTACATTGAGAGCGACGGTCAGAAGAATCCGTATCGTATTCATTTCCAGAGTCCTTGCTTCAATCTGGTGGGAGTCATGGATCTGACCTGCACGGGATATATGATAGCCGACCTAATCACTATAGGCGCGGCTCTGGACTTCGTGATCCCGGACATAGACCGTTAAGGATAAATAGCATCAAGAACGATTAAAACACAAACAACAACTACAAGATATGTTTGATTTTGGGAAATGGACGTCGGGATTCAATGATCTGTTGCTTGGCACAGGCATGGCCGACTGGCTGGCGGTACTGATAGAGTGCGTCATAGTCGGAGTGCTGGTGCTTCTTGCCTACACCGTCCTGGCACTTTTCTATATATTGTATGAGCGTAAGCTTTGCGCATGGTTCCAGTGCCGTCTTGGCCCGATGCGCGTCGGTCCCTGGGGATTGCTGCAGGTGTTCGCGGATATGTTCAAGATCCTTATCAAGGAGCTTATATGTCTTAAAGGCACCGACCGCTTCCTGTTCAAGCTGGCTCCTTACTTGGTTATCACATCGTCAGTGACGATGCTGGCTTGCCTGCCGTGGGGACGTGGCCTGCAGATCATAGACTGGAATATAGGTGTATTCTTTATATTGGCTGTCAGTTCAGTGGGAGTACTGGGCATTCTGCTTGCCGGATGGGCATCTAACAACAAGTACACGCTGATCGGCGCCATGCGAAGCGGCGCGCAGATGGTCAGCTATGAACTGTCGTTGGGACTTGCGCTCATGACCATCATCGTGCTGGCAGGCACAATGAATATAAGCGAACTGGTATGGGCTCAGGAGGACGCGTGGTTCCTGTTCAAAGGTCATATACCTGCGATCATAGCATTCATCATCTATGTGATAGCCGCCACTGCGGAAACAAACCGCGGACCTTTCGACCTTCCGGAGGCTGAGCATGAGTTGACCGCAGGTTATCATACGGAGTATTCCGGTATTCACTTCGGTTTCTTCTATCTGGCTGAATACTTGAATCTGTTCATAGTTTCCGGCATTGCCAGTCTGATGTTCCTGGGAGGCTGGATGCCTTTGCACATACCCGGCTGGGATGGATTCAACGCGGTTATGAATTATATCCCGAGTGTTATATGGTTCCTCGGCAAGGCATTTTTCATCTCATTCGTGATCATCTGGTTCAAATGGACATTCCCGCGTGTGCGTATCGACCAGTTGCTTTCATTCGAATGGAAGTACCTGATGCCTTTCGCGCTGGCGAACTTATTGCTGATGACGGTGTTTGTAGCTTTAGGATGGCATTTCTGATACAAAAGCAAATCACTTCATCTGATACTGAAAAACTGAAATAAAGAAAACAAGATATGAGCGAGAATTTAGGCACGGTGGTCCAGGTTATTGGCCCGGTGATAGACGTATCATTCGAGGGAGGCAAGGAGCAGATGCCCCCCATCTACACGGCCCTGAAAGTATTGCGCGACAACGGCGAGGAACTGATACTTGAAGTAGAGCAGCACATAGGCGAGGATATCGCCCGTTGTGTCGCGATGGAGAGTACCGATGGCGTGCGTCGCGGAGTTAAGGTACAGAACCTTGGACGACCCATAGCGGTGCCGACCGGCAATCAGGTTAAGGGACGTCTGCTCAATGTTATAGGCGATCCCATCGACATGCTTGGCGATCTGGACCGTGAGAAGCTTCGCGGCATCCATCAGCCGGCTCCTGAGTTCGATGATCTGGCCATCAGTCAGGAAGTGTTGTTCACCGGAATCAAGGTGATCGATCTCCTTGAGCCTTACAGCAAGGGTGGCAAGATCGGACTGTTCGGTGGCGCCGGTGTGGGTAAGACCGTGCTCATCCAGGAGCTCATCAATAATATTGCAAAGGGACATAACGGATTCTCGGTGTTCACCGGTGTGGGAGAGCGTACCCGTGAGGGTAACGACCTGTTGCGCGAGATGATCGAGAGCGGTATCATAAAGTACGGCGACAAGTTCCGTGAAGGAATGGAGAAAGGGGAGTGGAACATCGAGGATGTGGACCATAAGGCCCTGGAAGGATCCCAGACCACTCTTGTGTTCGGACAGATGAACGAGCCGCCGGGCGCACGTCTTCGTGTCGCTCTGTCAGGTTTGACAGTGGCCGAGCAGTTCCGTGATTCCGAGGGAGGAACAAAGGATGTGCTGTTGTTCATCGACAACATTTTCCGTTTCACGCAGGCCGGATCAGAGGTGTCGGCGCTTTTGGGCCGTATGCCTTCGGCCGTGGGTTATCAGCCTACTCTTTCATCGGAAATGGGTGCGCTGCAGGAACGAATCACTTCCACAAAGCAAGGATCAATCACATCTGTACAGGCCATCTACGTGCCTGCGGACGACTTGACCGACCCCGCGCCTGCCACTACGTTCTCATTCCTTGACGCCACGACGGTGTTGAACCGTAAGATTTCTGAGCTCGGTATCTATCCCGCTGTGGATCCGCTGGATTCGACGTCACGAATTCTCGATCCGAACATTGTCGGCGAGGACCACTACAACACGGCACAGGCCGTGAAGCAGCTTCTTCAGAAGTACAACGAGCTTCAGGACATCATCGCTATTCTTGGTGTGGATGAATTGAGCGACGAGGACAAACAGGTCGTAGCCCGCGCCCGCCGCGCTCAGCGCTACCTGTCGCAGCCGTTCTTTGTGGCCGAGCAGTTCACCGGCCTTCCCGGCGTGATGGTGCCTCTTGCAGAAACCATCCGCGGATTCAAGATGATTCTGAACGGTGACCTTGACAATCTTCCCGAACAGGCGTTCCTTAATGTCGGCACTATCGACGAGGCGATCGCCAAGGGTAAGAAACTCCTTGACGAGGTTAAATAATCGCGACCATGACCCTGGAGATTATTTCGGCTCATGAGGTGACATTCACCGGAACGGTCACAATGGTGACGCTGCCAGGCAAAGTGGGGCAGTTCACTGTCTTGAAGAACCACGCACCGTTGATCTCAGTGCTCGTAAAGGGTCCTGTGCGTTACGTCACTCCCGACGGGGAGAGCCACGATATAGAAGTAAACGGCGGTCTTGCCGACGTGAATGATAACAAGATCTCGGTATTGGCTTATTAACCGGGCAACGAAAAATGAAGATGATAAAACGCATATACGTCATATTCCTGGCTGCCATGCTGGCGTTAGCCGCGACGGGATGCTCCAACGACAAGAAGGATACAACGCCCGCCGAAAACGCCGCGGAACAGCAGGAGGAGAAAATGGATGTCAAAGAGATAATCTTTGAACATCTTGGCGACGGCTATGGCTGGGAAGTTCCGTTCTCGCATACTCATCGCATTCCGTTGCCTGTAATTGTCAGATCGGAGGACCATAATTGGTTTGTGTTCAGCAGCGCCGGACTTACCAGACAGCTGTCCTATACCGACAGTATCACTGGCGAGACTGTCCATGAGATGGTTCCTGTGGTTAAAACGTGCGAACGTGACGGCAAAACTTATCGTTTCGTATTGGCGCATGTCAGCACTCACAAAGACAAGGTAGTGGAGATTTTCGATCTGGCGCCCGAGGATGTAATGAATCTTGATAAGGCGCTGGCGGGACGCAATGAGCCGGGAGCAATCGACAACGGTGAGCCGATAATAGACGGTTACGTTTATGTAGAGAACTATACCGAAGACGACGGTAAAATTTCGCATACCGGCCAATACTACCGTGAATACCGTCCTTTGGACCTCTCGATCACCAAGAATGTGCTCGCACTGTTCATAACTGTGGCATTGGTGTTGGCAATGGTTTTCAGTCTTGTAAGCTATTACAAACGCCGCGGTATGCGTGCTCCTCGAAAGGGAATGGGATTCCTGGAGATGCTGATAAGCTTTGTATATTACGACAACATAAAGGTGACGTTGGGTGAGAAGACGGAGAAATTCGCTCCGTATCTTCTGACAGTGTTCTTTTTCATCCTGACGATGAACCTTCTTGGACTGATAGTGATTTTCCCGGGAGGCGCAAACCTTACGGGCAATATAGCCGTGACGCTTGTCCTGGCCGTATGTACTTTCCTGTTGGTCAACATCCTCGGAACGAAGCATTATTGGAAAGAGATTCTGTGGCCGGATGTTCCACTATGGCTGAAGTTCCCGATCCCCATCATGCAGTTTATAGAGATTTTCGGAATATTCACGAAACCGGCGGCATTGTGCGTACGTTTGTTCGCAAATATGATGGGTGGCCATATGATAGTCATCACACTGACTCTGCTGATTTTCATATTCGCCGCCTTCGGAGCGGCGGTGGCGGAAGCTGCGACTGTGGTGTCGGTTCTGTTCTCTATTTTCATGCTTGCGCTTGATGTTCTGGTAAGTTTCATCCAGGCGTATGTGTTCACGTTGCTGTCTACCTTATTCATTGCAATGGCACAGGAGAAAGGTGAGCATGGAGCTGAGAAACATGAAGAGAAAGAGCTGCTCCATAAGGAAGCGGAGGCGATCGACGACGTTAAGTTGTGATTGAATTAGGAATCAAGGAAACTAAATAAGAAATATATTAACAACAAATAAAAAGTACAGCTATGTTATCAACGATTATGACAATCATCATTGCAGAGGTAATGTCACTTCAGCCTCTGGCGGGAGTAGGAGCAGCCATCGGCGCAGGAATCGCAGCCATCGGTGCAGGTCTTGGCATCGGCAAGATCGGTGGATCGGCCATGGAGGCAATCGCCCGTCAGCCTGAGGCAGCCGGCGATATCCGAAGCAACATGATTGTAATCGCGGCTCTTATTGAGGGTGTCGCACTGTTTGCAGTCATTGTATCGGCATTGGCAATCTTCATCAAGTAAATTATCGGAAAACATACCGTCCGGGATCCGGTAAGAACAAGACCGGATTTCGGGCGGGAATAAACAACCCTAAAGAAGAGAGAAATGGAATTATTCACGCCTGAATTTGGCCTGGTATTCTGGATGTTCGTAGCGTTCATCCTGTTGTTCCTGGTGTTGGCGAAATGGGGTTGGCCGGTGATTATCAAGATGATGGACAAACGGGCCGCCACAATTGACCAAGGAGTGGAGAATGCCCGTCAGGCCAAGGAACAACTGGACCATGCGCGCGAGCAGGCCGCCAATTTCATGAAAGAGGCGCAGGCTCAGCAGCAGGAGATGATCCGTGACGCACAGAAGATGAAGTCGGACATCATCGAGCAGGCGCGTCATGAGGCTTCGATAGCGGCCCAGCATGAGATGGATGCGGCCAAGAGCTCGATCGACCAGGCGCGCAAGCAGGCCGAATCGCAAATCCGCGATGAGGTAAGCAAATTCTCGATAGAGATAGCCGAGAAGATGATGCGTCAGCAATTGAAGAGCGACAAGGCTCAGACGGACCTGGCCAATAAGTTGTTGGACGAAATCGATAAGAAGAACTAAGGCCATGATATCCGGATTGATTCCCCACCGATATGCCAAGGCACTGTACAAGTATGCGCTTGATACGGGTGCCACCAAAGAAGTGTATGATGAGATGAAGAAAGTGTTGGCCGCATATGAAGCTGACGCTGACATTCAGAAAACCATGGCGAATCCGTTTGTAAAATCGGAGGACAAGCGCCGTGTTCTCATGACTCTCGCCGGAGGCAAGCCAGATGACCAGTATGACCGCTTTGTGCAACTTGTACTGGACCATAAACGCGAAGAGTTTTTCCGACTGATGGCTCTGGCGTACAGAGACATTTACCGAAAGGAGAACAATATTTCGCAGGTCCGCATAGTCACGGCGGTGAAATACGCGGATGCCGAGATGCAACGTCTGCACCAAGTGGTGGAGAAATCCTTCCCGGAGTCCAAGTTCGAGTACGAACATGCTGTGGACCCCGACCTGATCGGCGGTTTCGTCATCGATGTCGACTCCACACGTATGGACGCTTCGATTTTCGGCGAACTGCAACAATTACGACAAAACCTCTTAACAGGTAACTAACAATGCTTAATCCAAGTGAAATATCGGATGTGCTGAAGCAGGAGCTTGAGAACATCAACTCGAAGGTGAAGTTCGAGGAAGTCGGCACGGTGCTGACCGCCGGAGACGGAGTGGCGCATGTGTACGGACTTGAGAACGTGCGAAGCAATGAACTCGTGGAGTTCGAGAATGGCGCCAAAGGAGTCGCACTCAACCTCGAGGAGAGCAATGTCGGCGTGGTGTTGCTCGACAAAGTAAACAGCATCACCGAGAACATGTCGGTGAAGCGCACCGGCGAAGTGGCCTCCATCCCGGTAGGAGAGGGCTTGCTGGGCCGCGTCATCAACATGTTGGGCGAGCCCATCGACGGTAAAGGACCCATCGCTGGCGACAGAATCCGTATGCCCCTTGAGCGGAAGGCTCCGGGTGTTATTTTCCGTCAGCCCGTGAACCAGCCTCTGCAGACAGGTCTGAAGGCCATCGACTCCATGATTCCTATCGGTCGCGGCCAGCGTGAGCTGATCATCGGTGACCGTCAGGTAGGCAAGACGGCTGTCGCCATCGACACGATCATAAATCAAAAACCGAATTATGACGCCGGTAAACCGGTGTATTGCATATACGTGGCCATCGGACAGAAGGCTTCGACAGTCGCTTCCATAGTGAACACTCTGGAGAAGTTCGGTGCAATGCCCTACACAGTAGTTGTGGCAGCAAATGCTTCCGAGTCCGCTTCCATGCGTTATTTCGCCCCCTTCTCGGGCGTGGCCATCGGCGAGTACTTCCGCGACTCGGGGCGTGACGCTCTGATTGTTTACGATGACCTCTCCAAGCAGGCGGTGGCGTATCGTGAGGTATCGCTTGTGCTGAAGCGTCCTTCGGGACGCGAGGCTTATCCCGGCGATATATTCTACCTCCACTCACGTCTGTTGGAACGTGCCGCACGCATTATCTCCAATCAGAAGATGGCCGAGCAAATGAACGATCTTCCGGAGGTGATGAAACCTTTGGTAAAAGGTGGCGGTTCGCTTACTGCGCTGCCTATCATCGAAACTCAGGCCGGTGACGTGTCCGCATACATTCCTACCAATGTGATCTCCATTACAGACGGTCAGATTTTCCTTGAGACATCTCTGTTCAATCAGGGTATTCGTCCGGCCATCAACGTAGGTATCTCCGTGTCGCGTGTGGGTGGTAACGCCCAGATTAAATGTATGAAGAAGGTTGCCGGAACATTGAAGACCGACCAGGCTCAGTTCCGTGAGCTGGAATCGTTCACCAAGTTCGGAGGAGACATCGATCCTGTGACGGCTCGAGTGATCGACCGAGGCCGCAAGAACCAGCGCATACTGTGTCAGCCGCAATATCATCCGTGGCCTGTGGAAAATCAAGTGGCCGTGATATACGCCGGTGTAAACGGGTTGCTCGAGGATCTAGAGGTAAGTCAGGTCAACGAGTTTGAGACAGAATTCATCCAGCAGCTCAAGATGAAGAATCAAGAGGATGTGCTTGATGTCCTGAAGAGCGGCAAACTGACCGATGAAGTTCAGCAGAAGCTGAATCAGACGGCACGAGAGGTCGTAGGCAGAATAGCGAGTGTAAAGAAATAAAGCAAGAACCACATGTCAACGTTAAGGGAACTTAAAAACCGCATTGGATCGGTGGCTTCCACAGAGAAGATCACCGGTGCGATGAAAATGATATCGTCGGCCAAGGTGCATAAGAACGAGCAGCAGCTGAAGCAGTTGCAGCCGTTCCGTGCTAAGCTTACGGAGATCATGGGTCATATCCTGGGAGCCGAAGAGGATTTCAGTTCACCGTTGATCGAAAGCCGTGAGGTGCATAACGCCGCGGTGATCGTTTACGGATCGGACGACGGATTGTGCGGAGCGTACAATATCAACATCTTCAAGGGATTGTTGGATAAGATCGATGATATCCGTAGGGAGTATCCTGGCGCAGGCATTACGGTCTGCCCTGTGGGCGAAAAGATCGCCAAAGCTTGCCGTAAGCTGGAAGGTGTCGAGGTGACGGTTCCCGAAGGGGTGGATTCCAAGATGTCCGGAGAGAAGGTAAATGCTTTTACGCAGGAGATCAAGGAAAAATTCATTAAAGGAGAAGTCGATCTTGTGTATGTGATCTATATGCGTTATAAGTCGATGAGCCGACAGACGCTGACCATGGATCAATTGTTCCCGGTCAGTCAGGAAGCCTTGATGGGAGATGCGAAAGTACAGGACGAAAATCAGCTGTACATTTTCGAGCCGGATCCCAACAGTATCTTCAACGAGGTCCTTCCGATGTTCGTTTTGTCAACGATGCAGGAGATCACGATTGAGAACCGCGCGAGCGAGCAGGCAGCGCGCGTCGTAGCGATGCAGACCGCCAATGACAATGCCCAGACACTGCGTGACGAGCTTCAGCTGGAGTACAACAAGCTGCGTCAGCAAAGCATCACAGCAGAGTTGCTTGATCTACTGGGCGGTCAGGTGGAAAGATAAAAGCAAAACAGTATAATTAATGGCCAATATAAAAGAATATTTCAAGGAAGTAGGCTCAGGCATCAAGAGTCTCGTGACCGGAATGGCGGTGACGGGCAAGGAATTCGTGACGCCGAAAATCACGGAGCAGTATCCTGAGAACCGCAAGGACCTGAAGATCAGCGACCGGTTCCGTGCGGAACTGACGTTGATCTACGATTCCGAAGGACGCCATAAGTGCATAGGCTGCGGAATCTGTCAGATGAATTGTCCTAACGGCACGATCACCTTGCAGACCAAGATGGTTGAGTTGCCGGACGGCAAAAAGAAGCGTAAGCTCGACAAGTATCTTTATGATTTGGGAAGCTGCACGTTCTGTATGCTGTGTGTCACGAGTTGTCCGCAACATGCTTTGGAGTTCAGCAACGACTTCGAGCAGGCGGTGTTCGAACGCGACAAGCTTGTGAAGCAACTTAATTATCGACCGGAACTTCCGGATCCTGCGCCGGCCCCTAAACCCGCGGCTACGGGAGCTCTCGCGCAACCGGCGGATGCCGCCCCCAAGGCTGAGTGACAGCCTAATGCTAAAATTGAAACAATAACAATAATAATGGATTCAGTAGCGAATATAATTTTATATTTCGTGGTGGCTCTGATAGTCGTGATTTTTTCCGTCGCGGCCGTCATGTCGCGTAAAATATTGCGTTCGGCCACCTATCTGCTTTTCGTGCTGATCGGAACCGCGATATTCTATTTCCAGTTAGGATATCAATTTTTGGGCGCGGTGCAGATCGCGGTATACGCAGGCGGCATCATGGTGCTGTTTGTGTTTGCGATATTGCTGACGCACAAACCTGACGAGACAGTGACATATTTGCGCACTCACCGCAGGATCGTGGGAACCGTCGCGGCGATATCAGGCGGCGTGTTGATGCTGCTCGCCCTGTTCTTTATGCCTTTGCCTCATGACTCGAATCTGATGAGTTGTCTTAACGGCAGCAATCCGGTCACGATCGAGGAAATCGGTAAGGCCTTCACAGGCACGGATAAATTCCAGTACTTACTGCCTTTCGAGGCAATATCGGTACTGCTGTTGGCATGTATAATCGGTGGCGTTACAGTCGCCCGTAAACGTTAATCACGATGGATTTGACTATGTTATGGTATTTGGTCCCGAGCGTGATAATGTTCGTGGCAGGCGTGTACGGGTTCGTGACACGCAAAAATATGATAGCCCTGCTGATATCATTGGAATTGATGCTCAATTCAGCCGATTTGAATTTTATAGTTTTCAACCGCTTCTTGTATCCGGGTTCGATGGAAGGCATGGTGTTCACTTTATTCGCAATAGCCATCGCCGCGGCAGAGACGGCGATAGCGATAGCAATCATTGTAAACATATACCGTTCGATCGGCAGTACAGAAGTCGACTCGGTTGATAAATTGAAAGATTGACCATGGGCATAACACTTCCGATATTGATTCTTGCCATACCGTTCACGATGTTCCTCATTCTGGGCATCGGCGGTGTGAAGATGTCGCGTAAAATCGCCGGTATACTCGGCATCACGGCATTGGGCACTGTAGCTGTCATCAGTTACTATGTAGCCTTTTCATATTTTTTCAGCAACGATCCCCGGTTCATTCTCGACGGAGTGCGCCAGCAATGTCAGATGTTCGATGTGACATGGCTCGCGTTTACGGACCGTCTTGTAGTGAACATCGGTTTCCTGTTGGATCCAATCAGCGCGATGATGCTTGTGGTGATCACCACTATCTCATTCATGGTGCATCTCTACAGCTGGGGGTACATGGAGCATGAGCCCGGATTCCAGCGTTACTACGCGTTCCTGGCCTTGTTTACATTCTCGATGCTCGGACTGGTAGTAGCCACCAATATATTCCAGATGTACATATTCTGGGAGCTGGTGGGCGTAAGCTCCTATCTGCTCATCGGATTCTTCTACAAGCTTCCCTCGGCTGTCTCGGCTTCCAAGAAAGCTTTCATCGTAACCCGCTTCGCGGACCTGTTCATGCTTATCGGTATATTGGTGCTGAGCTATTATGTATCGAACGCACCGGCGGACGGACCTCTGGGAACATCCTCGGCGTTCAATTTCCTTATGCTCAACAACAATGCCGGAACCATAGCGAACACTATGCTCGGCGCCACATTCATGGGAGGATCGGTTCTCACATGGGCCATGATTCTTATCTTTGTGGGCGGTATGGGTAAGTCGGCCATGTTGCCGCTGCATATATGGCTTCCCGACGCAATGGAGGGTCCCACACCTGTTTCGGCGCTGATCCATGCCGCAACGATGGTTGTGGCCGGTGTCTATTTGGTGGCGCGTTTCTTCCCGTTGTACTGCATAGTCCCCGATTCGCTGACCTTCATTACAATAGTCGGAGCAATCACGGCGTTCTACGCCGCTGTTGTGGCTTGTACGCAGATCGACATCAAGCGAGTTCTTGCGTTCTCCACAATATCTCAGATAGCGTTCATGATGGTGTCCCTCGGTGTTGCGTACAACCAACCAATCGAAGGTGTTCACTATTCCGGTCTGGGCTACATGGCCTCGATGTTCCATCTGTTTACGCACGCCATGTTCAAGGCTCTCCTGTTCCTTGGAGCAGGTGCGCTGATTCATGCGGTCCACAGCAACGACTATACAAAGATGGGCGGTTTGCGCAAATATATGCCGATCACTCACTGGACATTCCTGATAGGCTGTCTTGCGATCGCAGGTATTCCTCCCTTCTCAGGATTCTTCTCCAAGGACGAGATGCTGGCTGCGATGTACAATAACAATTGGCTCTGGGGTGCATGGATGTCGATGGTAGCAGGCCTGACGGCTTTCTATATGTTCCGTCTTTACTATCTGATCTTCTGGTGGGAGGAGAATCCAGAATATAAGAAAGAGGGTCATAAACCTCATGACGCTCCCTGGCAGATGTCAGTGCCCTTGCTGTTCCTGGCAGCTGTGAGCTGTGTGGCCGGCTTCATACCTTTCGGAAACTTCGTCACCTACAATGGGGAACCTTACCACATCCATCTGGAGACTCCGGTTGCCGTGACGTCGATCGTGATAGCCCTGCTTGCCATTGGTCTGGCTACATTGATGTATGCGAAGAAGAATCCGCTTCCCACGAAGTTCAAGAATGCTATGCCAGGTCTTTGGAAAGCCGCGCATCACAGGTTCTATTGGGACGAAATTTATCAGTTCATCACGCATAAGATTATTTTCAATATCATTTGTCGCGGAATCGCTTGGTTCGACCGTCATATCATCGACGGAGCAATGAACGGCCTTGCGGCAATGACGAATTTCTTCAGTGTGAAAATCAAGGGAATGCAGTCCGGTTATATCCAGGCATATGTGCTCTGGTATTTCTTCGGAGCTCTGGTTCTGGCTGCAATCACCTGGATATGCTTACTATAACCCCACTCAATAACAACAATTCAATATGCTTTTCGGAAATTTCTTAATCTGGTTTGTAGTCGTACCCATCATCATGATGGCGGGGCTTGCATGCTGTGGACAGAACAACATGAAAGCTATCCGTGGGGTTATGGTGACATGCTCCAGTGTGCTGCTTGCCATGTCCATTTATCTGGTTGTGGCGTTTATCGGCCAGCGTGCGTCGGGCAATGACGCCGAGATGCTGTGGATGGGCAGCTGGATGTGGTATGAACCTCTGAACATTCACTTGGCTGTAGGTGTGGACGGCATCTCCGTGTTGATGCTTCTGCTTACATCCGTCATCGTGTTCTGCGGTACGTTCGCGTCGTGGAAGATTAATCCTCTTCCCAAAAACTTCTTCCTCTGGTTCTCATTGCTGTCAACCGGTGTATACGGATTCTTTATTTCCATAGACATGTTCACAATGTTCATGTTCTATGAGGTGGCATTGATTCCCATGTATCTTCTTATCGGAGTATGGGGGACAGGCCGCAAAGAATATTCGGCAATGAAACTTACCTTGATGCTGATGGGCGGTTCCGCGTTCCTGATGCTCGGACTGATGGGAATATATTGGCACGGCACTCCGGAAGGAGTAGCTCCGACATGGAATATTCTTGAGATATCTCATTACGGATGCATAGACTATGGCTGGCAGAATCTTTTGTTCTGTTTCACGTTCGTAGGTTTCGGCGTACTTGGTGCCATGTTCCCGTTCCATACATGGAGTCCCGACGGTCATGCATGCGCCCCGACGGCAGTCTCTATGCTTCATGCCGGTGTGCTTATGAAGCTCGGAGGATACGGCTGTTTCCGTATCGCCATCTTCCTGTTGCCTCATGCTGCGAATGAACTTGCATGGATATTCATCATCCTTACGGGCATCAGCATCGTTTACGGCGCCTTCTCGGCATGCGTGCAGACGGACCTGAAATATATCAACGCATATTCTTCCGTGTCGCACTGCGGTATGGTGCTGTTCGCTCTTCTGATGTTGAACTGCACGGCGATGACGGGTGCGATTCTGCAGATGTTGAGCCACGGTCTGATGACGGCCCTGTTCTTCGCCCTGATCGGTATGATCTACGGACGTACGCATACGCGTGACATTCGTCAGATGGGCGGTTTGATGAAAATCATGCCTTATCTGGGAGTCTGCTACATGATCGCGGGTTTTGCTTCGCTGGGTCTTCCCGGTATGTCAGGATTCGTTGCGGAGATGACGATCTTCTTCGGAAGCTTCGAGCACGCCGATATGTTCCATCGCATCTTCGTGATCGCTGCCACGACATCGATCGTAATCACTGCAGTTTATATCCTGCGTGTCGTAGGCAAGCTGGTTCTCGGTCCAGTACAGGACGAGCATCATCTGCAGCTTACTGACGCAGAGTGGTGGGAGCGTCTGGCAACGGTAGTTCTGATAGCCTGTCTGGCAGGTATCGGTTTCTTCCCCAACTGGCTGGCCGAAACAATCTCAAGCAGTTTCAAACCTATTGTCGATGCGTTGGCAATGGCCATTTAATAATGAACAACAAGACAATTTAAACAATGGGCTATTCACAATTTGGGGCGATGATCCCCGAGTTAATAATATTGGGCATATTCCTTGTGGTGTTTGTCGCTGATGTCTT
>USIY01000015.1 GCA_900554845.1 uncultured Bacteroidales bacterium
CCACAACTGATCGCGGCACCACCGGCGCCGTTGATCACCAATTTAATATCGCCTATCTTCTTCCCTTGCACCTCGCATGCGTTCAACAGAGCCGCCCCGGATATAATGGCAGTGCCGTGCTGATCGTCATGCATAACAGGTATGTCGCACTGCTTCTTCAGTTCCGTCTCTATATAGAAACTTTCAGGAGCCTTAATGTCCTCGAGGTTTATGCCTCCGAATGTGGGGGTCAAGGATTTTACTATTTCCACCATCTTTACAGGATCTGACTCGTTGATCTCGATATCGAATGCGTCGAGACCCGCAAATATCTTGAACAATAAAGCCTTTCCTTCCATCACGGGCTTTCCTGCAAGCGCTCCGATGTTTCCAAGTCCAAGCACAGCCGTGCCATTGGAAATCACCGCAACAAGATTGCCGCGGTTCGTATACTTATAAGCATCTTCAGGATTCTTCTCTATATCCAGGCATGGATATGCCACTCCTGGCGAATATGCCAACGCAAGATCCTTCTGACTGTCATATGGTTTGGTAGGAATCACCTCGATCTTGCCGGGGCGACCCATCTCATGATACTCCAACGCTTCCTTTTTGATGTCTTCCATACTAATTATACTGGTTTCACTGTGACACTATACGGTTTTCTTTTATAACTTTTAAAATATTATTCTGTTATAACATAACATTGTTATAATAGAACGTTTCTACCGTCATCTTTAATCTGCAAATTTACTAAAAACAGTCATGTTGACAAAATTTTTTGTAACTTTGCAATTAATTTAGCGCGTTGAATTTAAATATAATGATCAGCATAAATAATCTTGAAGTAGAATTTTCGGCAAAGCCGTTGTTTCATGATGTGAGTTTCGTGATCAACGACAACGACCGCATAGCTCTAACCGGCAAAAACGGGGCCGGCAAATCCACAATGCTCAAGATACTTGCGGGGCTCGAACAACCTACAGGGGGAAGTGTCTCCATGTCTAACGACGTAACAATAGGATATCTACCCCAACAGATGATTCTGGCCGACGACACGACTGTGGCCGAAGAAGCACGCAAGGCCTTCTCGGAACTGCAAGTTTTAAAGGACGAACTGAAAGAATGCGAGAATCAGATGGCTGTCCGCACTGACTATGAAAGCGAAGATTATGCTAAACTACTCGAGCGCTTCGATTATTTGAATCATCGCCTCAACATAGAAGGCGCCATGAACATGGATGCCGAAATAGAATCTACTCTGACCGGCCTCGGTTTTCTGCCTACAGATCTAAACCGCCCGACTTCAGAATTTTCCGGAGGATGGCGCATGAGGATCGAATTGGCCAAGATATTGCTCAGACGACCGGACATTCTTCTTCTAGACGAGCCTACAAATCATCTTGACATCGAATCTATTCAATGGTTGGAGAGGTTTCTTCAGAACAAGGGCAAAGCCGTGCTCCTTGTTAGCCACGACCAGGCTTTTCTCGATAATGTGACGAGTCGCACAATTGAAATCAATTGCGGTAAGATTTACGACTATAAGGTAAATTACACAAAATTTCTGGAGCTACGCAAGGAACGGGTGAAACAGCAGAAACGGGCTTACGAGAATCAACAGAAGATGATCGCCGACACCAAGGACTTCATCGAAAGATTCCGGTACAAACCCACTAAGGCTGTCCAGGTTCAAAGCCGAATCAAACAATTGGAGAAAATTGTTCCGATTGAAGTGGATGAAGTCGACAACTCAAGACTGAGACTGAAATTTCCCCCGGCCGACCGTTCCGGAGATTTTCCTTTGATAGTGGAAGGACTGGGGAAAAGCTACGGAGCTCACCAGGTGTTCAGCAATGCTGAGTTCACTATACGCCGAGGGGAAAAAGTTGCGTTCGTAGGGCGCAACGGTGAAGGGAAGTCAACTCTTGTAAAATGTATAATGAACGAAATTCCTTATGACGGCGACCTTAAGATAGGTCATAATGTCAAAATAGGGTATTTCGCACAAAATCAGGCCCAGTTGCTTGATGGAGAACTGACAGTATTCGAGACAATCGACAATGTCGCTACCGGAGACATGCGCACCAAAGTTCGTGATATCCTCGGTGCGTTCATGTTTGGCGGCGAGGCGATCGACAAGAAAGTAAAAGTTCTTTCAGGTGGAGAAAAGACGCGGCTTGCGATGATACGCCTTTTGCTGGAACCAGTGAATTTCTTAATTCTTGACGAACCTACAAATCACCTCGACATCCCTTCGAAAGATGTGCTGAAAAATGCCATAGCCGAGTTTAACGGCACTGTAATCATTGTGAGCCACGACCGATATTTTATGGACGGACTTGTAAACAAAGTCTACGAGTTCGGCCATGGAAAGGTTAGAGAGCACTTGGGAGGCATTTATGACTTTCTTCAGGCCAAAGACCTTGAGAACCTTCACGATATCGAAAAGAAGTCAGAACCTGAAAAGACCTCGCAAACACAGAAAAATACAGAAACTCAGACAGTTCATGAGCCCGCGACTACACGAAAACTATCCTATTCAGAGCAGAAAGAACGGGCGCGCATGATTTCCAAGGCCGAAAAGCAAGTGAAATCAAGCGAAAACAAGATTGCGGAACTGGAAACCGAAGTCAAGGCACTTGAACTTAAATTGTCGGGCGGCGATTCTTCATCAGAGACACTTGCCGCTTATGATGCCGCGACAAAACGTCTGGAAACTGAAATGTCTGTTTGGGAATTGGCCCAGATTGAACTTGAAGATTTACAGAACAAATAATCTTTCAAAAATGATCCAGGATAATATAGATAAAAGTATAGATCCCAAAGAGGACTTTTACGGATATGCATGCGGAGGATGGCAGAAGTCGCATCCTCTAAAGGGCGAGTATTCCCGTTACGGCGTATTCGACGACATAGCGGAAAAGAACCGGAAGCAGCTGCGTGACCTTATCGAAGGACTCGGATCCCACCCCGATGCCAGGACTCCTGACACTATAGCTCAGAAAATCAACGACATCTATAGGCTGGGGATGGATATGGAACGCCGCAACACATTAGGAGCCGAGCCCATTATGCCTATTGTACGCCGCATACAGTCAATGAATTCCGACAACTTTGCCGATACGATGGCTTGGTTGAACAGAGGAGCCGGAGGCGGATTTTTCAGCTATTCCGCAGGTCCGGATCTTGCGGATTCGTCAATTAACGTGCTTCACGTCTCGGAATGCGGGCTGACTCTCGGAGACCGCGACTATTATTTGGAAAGCAACGAAACCAACGACAAGATTATAGAGGCATACCGTAAGTACGTCATCACAATCATGCGACTTGTGGGATACAACGAACAGGATTCGGAACATGTCTGGAACTCCGTGATAGAAATTGAAACAGAAATAGCCAGAAATAAAAAGACACGTGAAGAGTGTCGCAACCCGATGCTCAGCTACAATTGGATGCCTACTGAGGAATTCATAGCAAAATACCAGGGTATAAAATGGGTCGAAATAATGGAAGGCTCCGGTTTGAAAATGCCTGAAGCCCTCAATGTCACCTCTGTAAGATATATCGAATGGATCAACAGCTATCTCCCCACCCTTGATATTCAAAAAGTTCGCGACTACCTTGTCTTCACGGCTGTATGCGAAGGCACAGGCACGTTAAGCGATGATTTTTACGAGGCCGATTTCCAAATGTTCGGAAAGGTTTTGTCCGGTAGAGAAGAAAAGAAACCTTTATGGAAACGTGCGATGGCAATACCCAACTCCATGTTTGGGGAAGCAATCGGACAGCTTTATGTCGAGAAGTATTTTCCCGAAGAGAACAAACGTTACATGCAACAACTTGTCGAGAATCTTCGCTCCGCATTGGGCGACCATATCAGAAAACTGGCATGGATGTCATCCGAAACCAAGGAGAAAGCTCTCGACAAACTTACGGCATTGAAAGTCAAAATCGGATACCCGGACAAATGGAAGGATTATTCGGAAATTCATATTGACATCAATAAGAATTATCTTGAGAACGTTCTATCGGCCTCCGAATGGTTTGTGCAGGACAATTATAACAAATTGGGTAAACCGGTCGACACAGAGGAATGGTTCATGACGCCCCAGACAGTCAATGCCTATTACAGTCCGATGCTGAACGAGATATGTTTTCCGGCCGGAATTCTCCAGCCGCCTTATTTCGACATCAAAGCCAACGATGCCCTCAACTATGGTGCCATCGGTGTGGTAATCGGTCATGAAATGACGCATGGATTCGATGACCAGGGTCGCCAGTTCGACAAGAACGGCAATCTTGTGAATTGGTGGAGCAAAGAAGATGAAGAGAAATTCAAATCGTTGACCGAAATCCTTACGGAACAATTCAACAAAGTTGAAGTTGCACCGGGAGTATTTGCCAACGGCACTTACACCTTAGGAGAGAATATCGCTGACCAGGGGGGCCTGCGCATTGCGTATACAGCTTATCAAAACGTGGCAGCCAAGCATGGCGACGAAGAATTCACACCCGACCAGCTGTATTATCTTGCGTACGCTTCAGTATGGGCATCAAATATAAGACCGGAGGAAATACTTGTGCGTACCAAGACGGACTCCCACTCTCTGGGCAGAAATAGAGTAAATGTCACATTGCGCAATCTCGACACATTCTTTAAAGCTTTCAATATCAAGGAAGGAGACAAGATGTTCCGTCCCGAATCCGAAAGGGTGATAATTTGGTGATTAGAAATAGTTAGTCGACCATGATTGAACTTGGATTGATAGGCTGGCCTTTGGGGCATTCGCGATCTCCGGAATATTTCAAAAAGAAATTTCAGGAGCTGGGAATAGAAGGCACATACTCACTCTTCCCGCTGGGAAACATACTGAAGCTTCCCGCGCTTATAGCGGCTCATCCGGATTTGCGCGGGCTCAACGTGACCATACCTTACAAACAATCAATCATGGCTTACCTGAAAAGTATAAGTCAGGATGCCATTGCCATCGGAGCGGTCAATACAATCGTGATTGAACAGGACAAAGGGGAGATCAGGCTAACCGGACACAATACCGATTTCATCGGATTTATGGACAGCCTGTCCCCCATCGTCAACAAGATGTCATTCCGAGACGATTGCAAAGCTCTAATTCTTGGGACCGGGGGGGCTTCCAAGGCGGTAGCATATGGATTGTCCAAACTTGATATTCCTTTTGTTTTAGCGAGCCGCGACCCTAAAGAATACATGATCAACGGTAGTCATCAGAAAGTCATAGGCTATGGTGACATTACCCCGGAATTACTTAATAGACATAGGATTATTATAAATTGCACCCCTTTGGGAATGTGGCCTGAGACAGAGGGTTGCCCCGCCTTGCCATGGGATGCATTGCCTGACAACGCCATATGCTATGATCTTGTGTACAATCCTTCCATGACTGAATTCATGAAGAGAGGAGCAGAACGAGGTGCTACGGTTAAAAACGGCTTGGAAATGCTGCATCTGCAGGCGGACGCAGCCTGGGATTTATGGAGCCGGTAAAATTGAGCCTTAATTCGCCGATGCTGATTCCTTTACTGGGTCTTATCGGAGGAATAATTCTGGCCGGTTACGGCGCGGGATTTGCGACAGGCGCAACATTGATCATCACAGGGTTGGTGATTTATGAAATCATAGCGTGGAAAAGTCCTGATCCAATATCTTCATACCGTCACCGCAACTGGCATTATCTCTGGTTGTTGACTGTCTTTATCGGCACCGGGACTATCATTGCCGACTCCAGAAAACAGGAACAGCCGTCGAATGAACTCTTTGACAACACCGTTGTTGCATATGGACATGTCAATGATATCAGTAACACCACTTTAGGCGACAGAGCCGTCATTGAACTGACTGCTGTGATGGATTCTTCAGGAAACGCCAAAGCTGTAAAGCCTTTCAAAATCCTCGGAATATGTCAGAATTTTCAGTCCGATATAGACGATGACATAATCTTCCCTTGCCGAATTAACCGGATCACCGATTCTGCCAATACTTTCAATCAAGGTTACGCATTACGGATGGCCAGAAAAGGAATTCTATATTCCGCCGTAATCGAAGACTCTATAAAGAACCAAGGGCACACCCCCACTCTGAACGGAATTACTTCCGGACTACGCAGCCGTGCCGAGGAGTTTATTGAAAAAACAACTCTTGCAAAGCCGACTCAGAATTTTTTAATAACGGTCCTGTTGGGCGATCGCGCCTATCTGGATGAGAACACTCGGTCTTTATTTGCCGACGGAGGAGTGTCCCATATGCTGGCCCTTAGCGGTATGCATGTGTCGATAATTGCCGGCATAATCCTGTGGCTGCTGTTTCCATTCAATTTGTTCGGCATATATAAATGGAGATATATCGCGACTTTGCCGATCTTATGGGGATATACGTTGGTCACCGGGCTGTCGCCATCCACAGTGCGTGCGGCGATCATGCTTACCGTGGTAATAACATGTATTCTTACCGAACGTAAAAATTCCGCCTGGAACGCTTTGTTGCTCGCCGTCTTCATAATCATTCTTTTCAATCCTGATTCGCTGTACGACATCGGATTGCAACTGAGTTTCATCTGCGTAGCCTCCCTTATATTTTTCGCAGGTCCGTTAAATCCTATAGACCAGCATAAACACAATGTTCTGTATGACATTGTATCGGCAATATTGGTTACATTGTCAGCCACCGCTGCATCTTGGGTATTGTCTTCATACTATTTCGGAATCTTTCCAATTCTATTCATTCCGGCAAATCTTATTGTATTGCCTCTTTTGCCGATCTATGTAGTTTTTACACTTATTTTTTTCCTTTCCGTTGCAATAGGTTATCCCGTTCCATGGCTTGATTACGTAATCGACACCGCCTACTCCGGCCTCACACGATTCCTGATGTGGCTTCAAGGAACGGGATCATCAACTTTACAACTTGACGCACCGTGGATAACTGTCGCCCTATGGTTGCTTGCATTGGCTGGATTGGTGGTATGGCTGCATTACAAACGTCATAAAGCAATCTTGACGGTATCGCTCTCCTTTGCATCTGTTTCGATTGTGCTTCTGATATTCCGGTCAGGAGTCAGCGCCGACGGTTTCATAATTCAGACACGTTCAGACCGTCCCCAAATACTCGTCCGCGATGGCCGGCATCAATATACCCGTAATTTTGAAACGAATGCTGTAAGCGGAATGGATGTTCATGGCAAACATATAGTCAGCGCCGACTGCGATCTGAAGGGATCTTCAATCCTGAAACAATGCGATTACCTCATAATCACACGCAGCTGTCCAAATACCATATCGGAGATTGATTCAATTTTGCATCCTGCGACCATCATTCTACATCCTTCAATACCGCGCAACCGGGAGTCCGAATTTATTCATATAGCTGATTCTCTGAATATAGCCAGCCATTCCCTTCGTATTTCAGGGCCCTTACGCATTATGAAATCGATATAGTCGGGACAAGGAGAGTGACTTAAATTATAAGGGATGTCATTATTTATGCCAAATTGGAACGTTTTTTGTTATTACTATAAATCATGACATGGCACCTACTTCATGACATGACTTGAATAAACATGGAGAATAAGCAAATCATTATAAAAGGAGCGAGAGTCAACAATCTGAAAAATATAGATCTGAAGCTCAATCTCGGCCAATTTACAGTAATAACCGGAGTCAGCGGCAGCGGCAAATCGTCATTGGCGTTCGACACTCTCTACGCGGAAGGACAACGTCGTTATGTCGAGAGCCTTTCGGCGTACGCGCGTCAGTTCCTGGGCCGTATGTCCAAACCTGAATGCGATTATATTAAAGGATTGCTGCCGGCTATCGCCATTGAACAGAAGGTCAATACAAGAAATCCAAGAAGTACAGTAGGAACGGCCACTGAAATTTACGATTATCTGCGCATGCTGTTCGCCCGCATCGGGCATACATATTCTCCGGTTTCAGGACATGAAGTACGCAGACACAGCATTGAAGATATCGTACAGACCGCACTCTCCTATCCTGAAGGCACACGTCTGGCCGTTCTGGTAAACGTCAACGTACCCGATACTCGTACATTTGCCGATCAGCTTGACATATTTATGAAAGAAGGATACACACGTCTTGAAAAAGACGGTGAGTTCATTGACATTGCCGATATTTTAGAAAAATCAGATCAACTGGATCCACATGACTATCGCCTTCTCATAGACCGTCTTTCGGTGACAAATGACAAGGATGAAATTTCACGGCTCACAGATTCCGTGGAGACGGCATGGTATGAGGGGGACAATCAGGCTATCCTGAAAATATGGGGACAGGACGGCATCCATGAACATTCTTTCTCTCGGTTGTTCGTGGCGGACGGCATGGAGTTTCGCGAGCCGTCGGATCTTATGTTCAACTTCAACAATCCTTACGGAGCCTGTCCCGAATGCCAGGGCTTCGGCAATGTGCTTGGCATAAGCGAGGATCTTGTTGTTCCCAACAAGACTTTGTCGGTGTATCAGAACGCCGTTCGATGCTGGAACGGCGACAAGATGTCGGAGTGGAAGAAACGCTTGATACATCTTGCGCCGAGATTCAATTTTCCCATTCATGTTCCATACAAGGAGCTTACTGATGACCAGAAAAAATTCTTATGGCATGGCAACAGTATGTGGGAAGGAATAGACGGTTTCTTCAATTGGGTGGATTCCAATCAGGAAAAGATGCAGTATCGTGTTTTGAAAGCCAGATATAGAGGGAAGACCGTTTGTCCGAGTTGTCGAGGCACCCGTCTGCAAAAGGATGTTGAATATGTAAAAATTGGCGGGAAGTCCATCACTGAACTTGTCAGGATGCCCGTCTCCGATTTAAAACCATGGTTCGAGAATCTTATCCTGTCGGAAACCGACGGTATCATCGGCAAACGGCTTCTTGTTGAAATAAAGCAGCGCCTTCAATTTCTCCTTGACGTCGGACTCGGATATTTGACTTTAGACCGTCTGTCGAATTCTCTTTCAGGCGGTGAAAGCCAGCGCATAAATCTTGCGGCTTCATTAGGTAGTTCTCTCGTCGGATCTTTGTATATTCTCGACGAGCCTTCCATTGGATTGCATTCACGCGATACTGAAAAATTAATCAATGTGCTCAGGAACCTGCAGAAGATCGGGAACACAGTGGTTGTAGTGGAACATGACGAGGACATAATGCTTGCAGCCGACGATATCGTGGATATAGGTCCGGATGCCGGAAGACTTGGCGGAGAGATAGTTTTTCACGGGAATTTAAAGAATGCCCTCAAAAAGAAAAATACCACTAAATCCTACACCCTTGATTATCTACAGGGTATACGACAGATTCCTGTACCGGACCGAAGAAGGCCCTGGAAGAAGTCAATTCTCGTAGAAGGCGCGGCTCAAAACAATCTGAAAGACATAGATGTCCGTTTTCCGTTGAATGTGATGACTGTGGTTTCCGGAGTGAGCGGATCCGGAAAATCAACTCTCATACGCGAGATTCTTTACAAAGGATTGTTACGTGCCATCGGCGAGGCCGGTGATGCGCCAGGGACACATAAGTCTATATCAGGAGATTTCGCAGACATCAAAAGCGTTGAATTCGTGGACCAGAATCCTATCGGAACCTCTTCACGCAGCAATCCGGCCACGTATCTTAAGGCCTATGATGAAATACGCAGACTTTTCAGCGAGCAACAGCTTGCAAAACAAATGGGTTATACCCCCGCGTATTTTTCATTCAATACCGACGGAGGCCGCTGCGAGGAATGCCAAGGTGAAGGAACTATCACTATTCCGATGCAGTTTATGGCAGATATACAAGTGACGTGCGACGTATGCCACGGCAAAAGATTCAAGCAGGAAATCCTTGATGTGGAATATCGCGGCAAAAACATACATGATGTGCTTGAGATGACGGTCAATCAGGCAATTGAATTCTTTTCTCAATCTCCCGGAACGGATGAGAAAAGAATAATCAGACGTCTTCAGCCGCTTCAGGACGTAGGTCTGGGATATATAAAGCTGGGGCAATCTTCCTCGACTCTTTCCGGAGGAGAGAACCAGCGTGTCAAACTGGCGTGGTTCATTGCTCAGGAAAATCAATCCGGAACTCTATTCATTTTCGACGAGCCCACTACCGGCCTGCATTTCAATGACATCTCCGTATTGATGAAATCGCTTAACCGCTTGGTCGACAAAGGTAACACAGTCATGATCATCGAGCATAATCTGGATATCATAAAATCCGCTGACTGGATTATAGACATAGGACCTGAAGGGGGTGATGCAGGAGGCCGGGTCGTAGCTGAAGGAACACCAGAGGATATTGTGAAAATCAAAGAAAGCTATACAGGCAGATATCTCAAACCCAAATTGGAAAAGAAATGAGATGTAAAATATTATTCATTCCGCTTGCTTTATCTGTGGTTGTATTGTCTTCATGTGCTTCCAAGACAAAAGACACTACCGCCGAAGATACAAGATCGCTAATGAAACAGTCGATTGAACTTGCCTGCCATTACCGGGACAGTATCAAACTGGCTAAAGATTCGGCGACTGTGCAACGGCTTATGGCCGATCTCGATGACTCGATGACTAAACTGAATTATCAATATCCGGCCGATCTTTATATAAATTCAAGCGAAAACCAGAATGAGGTCCTTGCGGACATCACGGCCCGAATAGTGGAATTACGGGATTCTATACTGTACGGTCTTGCCCATCCTAAAGTAGTGAACGATACTTTACACAATATCGAATAATCCGGTATTTTCATTGAAACGGATTCCTGGACCGTAGAAATATTTTTGTAACTCACCGGTCTCGGCAAGCTCCTTAGGTGTGCCGATGGCCGTGCCAATATTCTTGTCCACCAACCAAATCTTGTCGGCGAGCTCGAGCGCCATATTGACATCATGAGTGGATTGGAATATGATTTTTTTCTCTTCCCGAGCAAGTCTTTTCAGAAGAAGCATCATTTCCACTTTACTTTGGAAATCCAGAAACGCTGTGGGTTCATCCAGGAAAATTATCGGAGTTTCCTGTGCCAAAGCCTTTGCGATCATTGCTTTCTGACGTTCACCGTCACTAAGTGTACTGACAAGGCGTTCACGCATATGATATACATGCGCCAGCTCCATGCTTCGAATCACCACTTTCTCGTCTTTATTTGTAAGACGTCCCCAGAAACCTGTATACGGACTTCTTCCGAGTGCCACAAGCTGCTCCACGTTCATTGAAGTCACATCAGGCTTTTCAGTCAGAACCACACCTATCTTTTGCGACAATTCCCGCTGCGAATATTGGCGCAATTCCTTCCCGTCTATAGTGATTGTCCCTTTGAGAGGAATCTGAAAGCCGGACAATGTACGCAACAATGTAGATTTTCCCGCTCCATTCGGACCGAGCAAACAAGTCAACTCACCGGCACTTAATGTGGCGGTGAGTCGCTTTTCTATTTCTATAAAACCTTTCCGAGTTGTGTAACCCGTAGTGAGATCGTTTATTTCAATGCTATTCATAATAAGTGGCATTTAAACATCAGTGAACAAATCCGAGCCACTATGATTGCAAACATAATCAGAAACGGTATCCGGCCGACAAAACAATCTGGGAATTATTGAACGTCAATTTCGGGTTGATCATCTCTGCCGCCACATCACGGGGATTAGGCGCGAAAGGATAATAGTTGGATGTCATATGCTTCCAGACGTATGCCGCATCGAGATACCATCCGTTTTTGTGGAAACCAAGTCCGGCAGTAACATACTGTGTAGAATTGTCAAGCCGATAAAATGAACGGGCTCCATTGGACGGGATATTGTCCTGACCATCTTTTGCCGACTTCGTTACCGGTGAGGACGTCCAGTTGTAGCCGGCACGCAAACTCAACTCAGGCAGAATTCTATATTCCGCTCCTACACGAATTGTATTGGTGTTACGGTATACAACGTCTATAACACTGTTGGCGTCCTCTTCAGGAGTAGGTACGGAGGAACTGTAATAATCATATCCCCAATCCCAATCATAATCGGGTCCGTCATAACCCCAGTCCCAAGAATTACTCTGGGAATACTTCATGTTGCGAGTTCCGTTCCATTCATAATCCACAGAAATTATGGCTTTGGTTCCGATCACTCCTGCGGCGCTGACTATGATCTTCCATGGCGTTTGAAAATTCACCTTGTTGTAAGTGCTTACATCGTCATTTGTGACAGCGTAATCAGGAGAATCCATAAATGGATAATTATAGTTCACTTCACTGGGCAAATACTTCTCGGTAAGATTATAATATGTAGGCGTGTGGAATGCAAATCCCAACCGCAATTCCTGAATAGGCTTTACTATAAAACCTAACTGATAGTTGAATCCCGTGCCGCTTAAGCTGTATATATTGCTTAGATTCCATCTGGAATCCATAATCTGAAGGTCATCGACATTCGGATTATATACTATCGCGTCCTTAAGATTCTCACCCCATAAAGCACTTACGTTATAATTCAGGGATGTTATGTCGAAATTCATACCCCAGTAAAGGACATTGGCAATATTCCCTCCGAGAGCGATGTTATACTCATCAAGGCTTCCGGATTCCCGGACGTCAAAATACCCACTGCCGCTTGTCTTAAACGGAATCCTGTCATTTCCTACTATCTTGTCGCCGCTGCCGAACTGACCCGTCCAATTAGGCACGCCTTGATATCCGTCAGGGGATATAAGATATGAATCATATCCTAAAATTGTTGCCCAAGGCACGTCTGAATCAATGTATGGGTCATAATTGTCGGTGGAGCCTAACGCATCGGCAGTCAATCCATAACTGTTTGCTATCGATGCGATATAATTTGACAATGAAGTCTTCAGACTTGGAATGTCGCCGCGATATGCTCTGTTAAAAGACGCTCCCTTGTTATATGTAAATCCAAAATTAAGATTCGGCAATGTTTTGTTATTAAGACGCATTGTAGCGACACCACCAATATTGTTCAGATAAAACTTGGTATTGTGCTTAGAATTCTTCGATCCCATATATTCCGATGAAGAAGACTGAAGGTCAAGGTCCAAGGTAAAACCAATCTCATTGCTGCGATACACACCGATTCCGGCAGGATTCTGTGACAATGAAGACAAATCTGCTCCGAGTGCGCCGAAAGCCCCGCCCATCGACATAAAGCGGGCCGTTCCTTTTAAATCAGGTTGTGAAATCTGATATGCGTCAATCGGACTTTGCGCATTAGCCGCAACAGGAATCATGGCCATCGCCATTAATATATATTTTTTCATAATCAATCGGTTTTCAATATTCATGACAGTGGAACATCACGATGCAATATCCTTTTTATAAATAACTCATCCGGACAAATATAGTTCGGATGAGTTTTGAAATTCAATGAATTATCTACGGTGACCTCCGCCTCCTCGGCTTCCTCCGCCACTATAACCACCCCGGCTTCCACCACCATAACTCCCTCCGGAACTTCGATGACTGCTGCTGGAGCTGTTGTACGTGCTGCGGCTGGTCGAGGTATTGTAATCGCGCTTAGTAGTCCGGTTGGAAGTACCGTAGTTGCTGCGGTTCGTACCGGCATTTCTATTATATGTTCCGTACGCGCGATTTCCCGACTGAACGGAACCCGATGAAGTAGACATCGACTGGCTCTGCGACTGAGTGCTGTAACGACGATTGGACGTGGATGCACCAGTAGTGGTCTGACGTCGGTTCGATTGAGAATTGTATACTTTGGAATTGGAAGTCCCAATGTTTACGCCATTTGTACCCTTAACTGAATTGGAAGCGTCATTGTAACCCCTGCGATTACCCGCATACTGACGATTATGAGTTGAATTCCCCGCATTTACACCGGAGTTCGATGGAGCTCTGTTGCTTCCGGGACGTCCATAACCATATCCGCCATTATAATTGCCTCCATGATTGTTGGCCATACCATAATTTGGTCTTACCGGACGGTGTGCGCGAGGACGATAGTCTGCATAGAAGGGACGATTCCAGCCTCCGCTCCAGCCGGGTCCTCCCCATGCAGGCCCCCAAGCCCAGCTCGGTCCCCATGTCCAGCTCGGACCCCATGTCCAACTCGGACCCCACGACCAGCTCGGACCCCAGGCCCAACTGTAATATGGACGCCAAGCCCAGCTCGGACCCCAAGTCCATGTCCATGACGGGCCCCATACTCCGGACCAATAGAAAGGATTGTCATAATAGAACGAACTGTAATATGGTGAGAACACAGGCAGTCCGTTGTTATTGATCACAACCTCGACATTCCCATATGAATTGTTGAGAACATCGTCCAGGAGATTGGCATTGTCAACAACGATTGTAGGATTATAAAACTTCTGTATCTGTTGTGTATATACGAAATCCTGATCCTCTCCTACTCTCGCGCCTATGGTGTCGACGGGAGTAGAATAGTAAGTGTCGTTGGCCCTGTTGTATTCATCAACGTCCATGTTGCTGAAATCTTCTATATAGTAAGATTTCTTCTGCTTTTTCTTCTGCGTCTTCTGAGTGGCATTGTTGTCGCTCTTCGGATTGTAGTAAATGTCATCGTACTGAGCCTGAGCAACGGTAAGTGACAAGGCTATTACGCCGAATGTCAATAATAGTTTTTTCATCGCTTTCAGGTTTTAATTCAACTTCTTTTATTAGAGAGACATCTATGTCGTCAAAAGGTTTAACCGATAAGCCTATATTATCTAAATATATCGCTTTGACAACCAATCGTAATCAATCTCCCCTATAATATTCCTGTAAATAACATCTCGCGATAAAATCCCAATTATCCGAGACGAGCTCCGTATCATCAGTGTCCGGGAATCGCGCGTCGGGCAACCAATTGTTTTCCTCAATATAATTCAGCAGGTCACCGGGACATTTTCCACGCACCGCCAGCAATTCTATCGCCATCAGTTCAGCGTATTTCTTGTCGTACAATGGATTCTCCGGATCGGCTATGCATCTGGCGACATTCTTTGCCAACAACATACCCTTGTCTGGATTTACAAGAAGGACGAAATCCCGCTCGTTTTTCATTTGCACAAGATGCTCCTGACCTTCCTCCCAACCAAGCTTGTCTATAAAAAATCTGTTCAATTTCTCGTAATCTGCGAAATATGCTATTCTTTTACCACCGGTAGCAGCAGTAAATTTCACATAATATGGATGCGGATCACCATTTATTATTTGTTTGTCTTTAGGCAGCGCACTTTCCGGCAGCTTTCGGTTAATCAACAGATAAATCCATTCCGGCGTAAACAAAGCCAATGGCCCTGTGGGATCTTCGGATACGGCAGAATCAAGCATCTTGTTGAGTGTAATTCCATCAGGATCGGCTTTGACTTCAGGAGAGTTGACCATTAAGTTCAGCGTCAAGGCATATGCGGGAGTCATCAGCCAGCAGTTGTTGAACAACCAATGCGCCAAGTGAAAAATATCCTCTTGATCCGACGGATCAGTAAGAGACAAACCGCGAACCACATCATATTTCACCTCCATTGGAGCATCGTCGTATATCTTCTCCAAAAATGCATAAACCCTGTCGGCCATATCCATCAATTCCGCATCATGAGGATATAATGCGCGTCTGTTCACGTCATTCATAGCTACTCCGTACCATGCAAGGAACCTGACATCCTCCCGATTCAGTTCATAATCTATGTAGTCATCTCCCAAATTATGAAATGGAACGGCATATCCGTACAATTTTCGATTGCTGTCCACAAACGATCTCCAGATTCCAGCGTCATTGACCACATCCTGTAGATATCCCACATACATCAAGGCCAATTGAGAACGCATCAAGCCAGAAAGACTTTGACCGAATCGAGTATTCTCGATTCCCTCCTCGATAAGATTAGCCACCTTAAAATAGAAATCGTCGAACTCTGACGTTTCTGGGAAATATGGCTGACGAATATCGAATTCCCGTTTAGTAATTGTTCCCATCGCGAAGTTTGACAATTAGTTCGTCAACAGTAACTTTTGTCTGTTCACCTGTCACCATATCCTTGAGCATGATGTTGCCTTCGGCCAGTTCCTGCTCTCCGACAAAAGCCACATAAGGCACCTTGTCGGCATCAGCTATCGACATCTGTTTCTTCATTTTGGCAGCATCTGGAAAAACTTGAGACGGGATTCCTGCATTCCGCAAAATCTTGACATATTTCAGTGCCTGACGAGCCTCACGCTCTCCAAAATTAATGAACATCACTTTGATACTGGATTCAATCTCCTTGGGATAGAGATTCAGCTGATTCATCACGTCATATATACGGTCCGCTCCAAAGCTGATTCCGACTCCCGACAACCCTGGCATTCCGAATACTCCAGTAAGATTGTCATAACGTCCGCCACCGGTGATGGAACCTATCTGCACATCGGCTGCCTTTACTTCTATTATAGTTCCCGTATAATAATTTAACCCACGTGCTAAAGATAAGTCTACTTCTATTCCGCATTTATGACCCAAATCTTCAATTCCACCTATTACTTCGCGCATTTCCCTAACTCCAAGCGTGCCGGTATCGGATGCCTTGAGGATATCTTCGATAAGATCGAGTTTTTCCTCATTGGATCCCGTCATGGTAAGGATCGGTTGCAGAATCTCTATCGCCTTTTCGGATATTCCGTTGGAGCGAAGCTCTTCGTTCACATTTTCCAGCCCGATTTTGTCAATCTTGTCTATAGCAACCGTTATATCAACAAGTTTATCACTATGTCCTACGGTCTCTGCAATGCCGGCAAGAATCTTACGATTATTGACTTTTACCACTATGTTGACGCCTAAATCGGTGAATACTCCGTCAATAAGCGACAGCAATTCTATTTCATTGTTGAGGGAGTCAGAACCAACAACATCAGCATCACACTGATAAAATTCTCTGTAACGGCCCTTTTGCGGACGGTCAGCACGCCATACCGGCTGTATCTGGTATCTTTTGAAAGGCATTTGCAAATCATTGCGGTGCTGTACCACAAAACGGGCGAAAGGCACTGTCAGGTCATAGCGGAGCCCCTTCTCCGAAACCTTGTTGGTGAGTTTAACAACATTGCGGGACAGCAATTCCTCATCGCTGACATCACGCAACCAATCACCTGAATTTAAGATCTTAAACAATAATTTATCACCTTCATCACCATATTTACCCATCAAAGTAGAAAGGTTTTCCATGGCCGGTGTCTCTATCTGTTTGTAACCGAACAGCTTGAACTGACGGCGTATAGTATCGAAAATATAATTTCGACGGGCCATCTCCAAAGCTGTAAAATCACGTGTTCCCTTAGGAATTGAAGGTTTCTGTGCCATTATATAATGTTCTTTTTCCCAAAATTACTAATAAATTCCCTATCGGCAAAACCTACGGTTGGAAAATTCCGCAAATGTCAGAATTTCATGGACAATCTAAGATTGAATTGTCTTCTTGTAAGATAATTCGGTACGGCATACTGAATACTGTTGACATCCGTCACCCAATAATAGCTGCTGACATTTGTGATGTCAAGAAGATTGAAGACGTCCAAAGCCAGCACAAGGCTCTTGAATATCTTGTTAGGCTTCTGATCAGGCGCTCCGAAGAACTGCCAGCTGACACCGATGTCAAGACGTTTGTAGGCCGGTGCACGGAAATATGTCTGTGTACGTTTGGTATGTGGCGGAGTCATCGTCAAGCCATCCGACAAAACACCCCTAAGGCTGAATTTCAAACGAGGGAACTTCGGCAGATAATCTGTAAAATATAATGAAAAAGAATAACGCTGGTCCGAAGGCAATGGAACTTTCTTGCCGTCGAGGGTCTGCTGCGTCTTCATGAGTGAAAAACTAATCCAGGAGTCGGATCCCTCAACAAACTGCCCGAAGAGTTTGAGGTCGAGCCCCATGGTATAGCCTTTGGAATCATTATTTCCGGAATAAACTATTTTAAGATTGTCATACTCGTAACTTATCAACCTTGACAGATTCTTATAATATATTTCCCCTGTCAGCTTAAACGGTCGGTTCATGGCCCGGAAAGTATAATCCGCACCGAAAACGCCCTGTATACTGAGAGGAGATTTTATATTCCTGTTCAATTGTATCGAACTGTTGCCCAAAGGGTCGGAAACAGTCTGTCTATATTCTTTGTAAAACGGACTTTGGTAATACATTCCAGCGCCGATTCTGAATATCCAGTTTGGCAAATTCATCGGACTTATGCTAAGATTGACGCGGGGCGACGCTAAAAACTCTCTGTTGAAGTCATTATACGACAACCTCAGACCGGCATTGAGCGTGATATATGATGTACTGGAGGTTAGATAAATAGCATCTTCCAGATATGCGGCGAATCTGTTGATATGCGCGTCATTCTTTGACATTAAATTGTACACCAGATGCAATGCGTCGGGCTTGTGCGGCAATGAATAACCGGCTGAATCGCGCCATTCCCATTCCTTAGTCCTGTCTCTGAAATTCTGACGCTGGTATTCTACTCCGAATGAAAAATTATTGGCCCGATATCGAGTCTGTCCCTTAAAATGTGCAGAGATTACTGATGATTTCAATCGGTTGCGGGAATGCTCCATATATTTACCCACTCCCAGCTCTCCTCCCACTCCTTCAGGACCTCCTGTACCGGCCTGGTCAAGCCAATATTCACCGGAGATATCGTAACTTACGAATTCATTCGACAAAAATCCACCTACCCCGAACTGAAATGAAGTGGCTTTATTATGACGATATGTCACATTCAAAGCTCCCAGATAAGTCTCGAACTTATCTTTTTCCGAACCATCGAAGTACACTTTGAAACTCTTTACATCAGTTGACGTACCGAATGTAGTCTCGCGGTCGTGTGGCGTAAAATTGAAATGGTTCAGAGATATATTGCCCAGAAAATTCACGCTCCACCGATCATTGGGCTTTACCGTCATATTTGTCTGATAATCGAAATAGGTCGGGTCGTATTCTCCCTTGGTATCCTGAGTGGCCAACAATGAATTATTCTTTTTAAAACGCAAACCATGTATCTGAGAGAATTTATTGGAGTTCTGGCCGAACGACACGCTGCCTCCCATCAGACTGGCGTCAACAGAGGCTTCCAAGGCCTCAGGCTCACGATATGTGATATCGAGCGCTGATGACATTCGATCCGCATAGCGCGCCGGAAATCCTCCTGACGAGAATTTAAGGTTCCCGACAAGATCCGGATTGATTATACTTAAGCCCTCCTGCTGCCCTGAACGAATCAATTGAGGACGATATACTTCCATTCCGTTTATATACACAGAATTTTCATCAAACGATCCCCCGCGCACAGAGTATTGCGACGACATTTCATTATTGCTGTTTACCCCCGGCATTGTGGTGATCAAGGCTTCTACGCTGCCTCCGGAAACATCCGGCGACAATTTGAAACTTTCTGTATCGAAACTCTGCATACCGTTGATGTTGTTGCGGAAGCCTATTACTTCAAACTCCTTAAGATCCACATCCATAGGATACAGCCTCACATTCAATGTAAGGTCACCTTTAGGATTGATGAGTTTGTGATGCACCGTTTTAAAACCTACGCAACTATAGACCATCTCAATGGTATCCTTTGCGGCTACCTGCAGACTGTAATCGCCTTTCAGATTTGTATTCGTGCCTATGGCAGAGCCCGCCACTCGTACAGTTGCGAACTCCACAGGGTTGTCCTCGTTATCAATGACTTTACCGCTTATCTTAACATTATCGCCAAGCATCCGCAACGCCACTGTAACGCACAACAGGATCAATGCCAGTATTCTCTTCATCTCTCTAAAAACGCCCTCATATATCTCTTTATTATGAAATTCTATCGACACAAAACCGTCATATCATAATTTTTGTTAACTTTGCAAGTTAAAAATATTCAATTATGAAAAAACTGTTTACAACAGCGTTGATTCTTACAGTTTTCGGCATATCAGCCATGGCTCGTGAATTTAACGACTCGTTGAGATACCGCGCTGAAATCGGCGCCACTTTCTCTGCCGGCGACCATACGCCGTTCTGGATGGTCAACGACCATTATGGATTCTCCGGCATAAAGAAAAACAACGCATGGATCCGTGCCGGAATTTTCCATGATCTTGACAAGGAAAAGCGTTTCTCCTGGGGCGCCGGTGTGGATCTGGGCGTAGCCGTCAATTTTGAGCGGGTGTTCATCCCGCAACAGATATACGCCGAAGTGAAGTACAGGTGTCTGAACGCCATGATCGGACAGAAGGAAATGGAGGACGATGTCGTCACATCCGACCTCGCCTCCGGAGCCATGACGGTGTCGCGCAACGCACGGCCCATACCTCAGCTTAGAATCGGCATTTTCGACTACGCCGATTTCTGGGGATGCAAAGGGTGGTTCGCCGTTAAGGGTTATCTGGCGTACGGAATGTTCACCGACAACGCATGGCTGAAAGATTGGGTTTCTCCTAATTCCGCATATGTCCTCAATACATTATACGCAACGCGCGCTATTTACTTTCGAGGAGGTGACGCACGGCAGTTCCCCCTCGTCGGTGAAGTCGGCATGAGAATGGACTCGCAGTTCGGCGGAACCATCTATTATGCCGAAAAAGACGGTGTCAGGGCCACGCAGCATTTCCCCACGAACCTCAAGGCTTGGATCAAGGGTATGATTCCCCTTCACGGCGATGAAACCACATCCGTGGGAGAACAGATGAACGTACAGGGCAATTTCCTTGGAAACTGGAGTTTCTCACTGGGATGGTATGATCCAAAGGGTTGGAGCGTCAAGGCTTACTACCAACATTTTTTCGAGGACCACTCCCAGATGACTTTCGACTATCCCTGGAAGGACGGATATTGGGGCGTCGAGGGAAAACTGCCGAAGAATCCCTATGTCTCCGAAATTGTCGCGGAATACCTCACGACCCGCGACAGCAGCGGACCAGTGTATTTCGACCATAACCAGAATATCCCTTATCAGGTGTCCGGCACCGATGGATATTATACCCATTTCATGTATCAAAGTTGGAACAATTATGGCATGACCATAGGCAATCCCTTCTTGATATCACCGGTTTATAATTCTGATCATGACATTAGAATCCGACACAATCGGATACGGGCGTGGAATGTGGGATTAAAGGGTGCGCCATCCCAGCAGGTGGACTGGAAACTTCGAATGTCAGGCATTCGAAGCTGGGGTTCCTATTC
>USIY01000016.1 GCA_900554845.1 uncultured Bacteroidales bacterium
TGACTTTCTTATACACCTGGCGTAAAAAATCCCAGATTTTTTATATACCTTTGCAATATATTTACAACCCAAAATGGAGAAAGATTCTAAAATATACGTGGCCGGTCATCGAGGAATGGTGGGATCGGCGATTATTCGCGAACTTAAACGACAAGGTTACACCAACATAATTACCCGTACACACTCCGAGCTTGATCTTATTAGTCAGGAAGCGGTGAACCGCTTTTTCGACGAGGAAAAACCTGAATATGTTTTTCTTGCGGCGGCCAAGGTAGGTGGCATTCAGGCAAATGCTACTCATCTTGCCGATTTCATGTACGACAACATGATGCTCGAAATGAATGTGATCAACGCCGCATGGCGCAACGGCTGCAAAAAGCTTGAGTTCCTTGGCTCTTCATGTATTTATCCCCGTCTGGCTCCTCAGCCCATGCCCGAATCATGTCTGTTGACTTCCGAACTCGAAAAGACCAACGAAGCTTATGCCCTTGCGAAAATATCCGGACTTAAATACTGCGAGTTTCTCAACCGCCAGTACGGAACGGACTACATCTCGGTAATGCCCACAAATCTTTACGGTCCAAACGACAATTATCATCCATTGCACTCACATGTGCTTCCGGCGATGTTGCGCCGCTTCCATGAAGCCAAGGAGACAGCAGCTCCTGAAGTGGTGTGCTGGGGCGACGGCTCCCCTCTCCGTGAATTCCTGTATGTGGACGATCTCGCCAATCTATGCGTGTTCCTTATGAACAACTACAGCGGCAACGAGACTGTCAACGCAGGAACGGGCAAAGAACTCACTATCCGAGAACTTGCCGAAATGGTCGCCGAAACTGTCGGTTATAAAGGTCGTATAGTCTGGGATACATCCAAACCGAACGGAACACCCAGAAAATTGTTGAATGTAGAAAAGGCCACCAAACTTGGGTGGACTTACAAAACGGAACTCTCCGAAGGTCTGAAACTGGCTTACGAAGATTTCCTGAATAACCCAATGCGTGCTGAAAGATGAAAACACAAATTCCCGTATTACTTCTGACAGGTTATCTTGGCAGTGGTAAAACCACCCTCCTAAACCATATTCTCGCCAATCAGGAAGGCATAAAATTCGCTGTAATCGTAAATGATATCGGCGAAGTGAACATCGACGCCGACCTCATTTCCAAGGAAGGCATCGTAAACGCCGGTGACGATTCATTAGTGCCGTTGCAGAACGGCTGTATCTGCTGTACGTTAAAGACGGATCTTGCCCGGCAGATTTGCGATCTGGCGGAAAGCGGTAAGTTCGATTATATCGTGATTGAAGCCAGCGGTATATGTGAACCAGAACCCATCGCGCAGACCATTTGCTCTTTACCTCAGATGGGCACTGAATTCAGCTCCGGAGATAATGTGTATCTGGATTGCATAACCACTGTTGTCGACGCTCTCCGTCTACGTGACGAATTCGGTTCCGGTGAGGACTTGACCCGGCAGGATATAGACGAAGAAGACATAGAGAATCTTGTTATCCAGCAAATTGAATTCTGCGACATAATCCTGTTGAATAAGATATCCGAGGTGACTCGAGATGAAGCGGATAAAATCAAAGCAGTGATTCGCGCAATCCAACCAAAAGCCCGAATCATAGAATGCGATTTCTGCAATGTGCCGCTAACCAACCTTATACATACCCATCTGTTCGACTTCGAGAAAGTCGCAACCTCAGCCACCTGGGTTCAGGAACTGGAAAAGCAGGACAATGACGAACATCACGTGCATCACGAGCATCATGATGAAGACGACGATGAACATCATGAGCATGACCACGAGCATGGACATCACCATCATCATCATCATGACCATGACCATGAAGAGGGTGAAGCTGAGGAATATGGCATCGGAACTTTCGTCTATTTCGCCCGTAAGCCATTTTCACTGAACAAATTCGATTATTTCTGCGCCAAGTACTGGCCGGATTCAGTAATCCGTTGCAAAGGAGTGTGCTATTTCGTTGAAAATCCTGATATGTCATATCTATTCGAACAGGCCGGCAGACAAAAACGCCTTACACCAGCCGGAAAATGGTATGCGACAGCTCCAAAAGAAGATATGGAGTATCTTCTTGCCAATGATCCAGGCCTGATGCGCGACTGGGACCCGGTATACGGCGACCGGATGGACAAGCTTGTTTTCATAGGACGAAATATGGACAAGGATGCTATCATAGGCGCTCTTGACGCCATTCTCGACCCAGCGTGGACTCCAGTCAAAAACAATTGACAATATACTTCCGAACATATAAAAAATATGCGTCATTCCGTCTGTGGATATCTGGAATGACGCATATTTTTTATAATCCGGCTATCGCCTACTTTTTCCCAGCTTTAGATTTTTCGGCATCGTTCAAAGCTTTCTTTACTCCAAGCTGAATGTTGGATATAACTGCTTTAGAAGAATACGTGGCTCCTGATACGGCGTCAGGCGTCATCTTAGAAGCTTCTTTAAGCGTCTTCCCTTCATATGTCTTTAACAATCCCGACTGCACAACACGTCTGAAGAAACCGGGCGACTCACTGTTTGGAAGTGCCTGAATTGAATCTATCACTCCGTCGGTAATGAAGATTTTTACCGGAACGGCTCCTCCGAAGCCTTTTATCCCGTCGCCGATTTCCGATGTGTCGACTATCATCTGAGCACCTTTATGTTTTCTGTCTGAACTGCAGGAGAAACTTTGACAAAAGAACATAACGACGGCACCGCATAATAAAATACAGGTGACGGCAGATTTAAAAAAACTAATTGATTTAACTTTCATATTCTCATTTTGAATTTAAAGTACTGTCGATGTCAGTTTTATCGGCAACCGCAGGTTTTGGCCGGGACGGCTTACGGAGCTTCCTCTGTGAAAAAACTCTATGATATCGTGTAGAGTCAAACGGAACAGGTCTCAGAATTATTGAATCAATGAAGACAGGCATTTCACTGTTTTTCTTGACTAAGAAATGTCCGAACACACGAGTTATACTACATGCTGTGTCGGTCTGCAACGATGTCTCGAGTTTCTTCTGTCCGTTGGAAGTCCTGTTGGCATAAGAAATTTCGCCATCCTTATATTCCACGCCCAGCAACATGTACGATTCCACTGGTTGACGAAGCCTCATGCTCCATTCCAAAGAAGATCCTTTAGATACTTCGCCGGCAGGCAAGGAGAATTCAAGGACATTACTGCCCGATCCCTCCCATATCAAAGCCGTACGTTTATAAGGCCATATATCGTCAATAGCTGTCTGCTGCTCCACAACGCCGCCCCCCCTTTTGGCAAGATCTCTCTGACGTTTGGCCAACGTTCTGTTCACTTCTGCGTCAAGTTTGTAATATTCATCAATATTACGGCCATACCAATTCATGGTGGAGTCGAATTCTTCTCGCGACACTCCGTGGTTTTTCAAAACTCCTGCAGTTATCTCAGCCCGTAATTCCGACTGATTTTTCATGGAGGGTTGCGTCTGCAAATATGCCTCCGCCAGCTCCATGTCTGCTATTACAGCCGCAGTCTTACTGTTGGACAAGACTTTTTTTGGACGGCGAACGCATCCCGAAGCCAAGACAACGGTTATGAGCAAAAGCAATATACGGGAAACATATCGCCAATTCATATCAACAATCTTTATCCTTTTTCTGTTCCACCTTTTTTGAATGGCCGAACAGATCATTATATGCAAGTCCAGTATCCTTGCTGTAGAAGAATATCAGCAATGCCACACCCACACAGATCGCCGAATCGGCAAGATTGAAAATATAGGCAAAAAATTCATATTCTTTGCCACCGACAAAGGGCATCCAGTCAGGCCATGTGAATTCAAAAAACGGGAAGTACAACATATCCACCACGCGGCCCTCGAACCATGTGGAGTATCCGCCGTCCGGCGGAAACAAAACGGCCGTCTCCGGAGGATAAGGATTATCGAATATCACCCCATAGAACACACAGTCAAAGATATTCCCCGCCGCTCCGGCTGCAATCAGAGCTACCGCCACAAGAAATCCCTTGCGAAGATCCGGGAACCTGCACATCTTGACCAAAGCCCATATCAACAATGCCACCACTGCAATCCGGCCGAATGTCAGAACAAGCTTGTTCCATAGTTCCATTCCGAACGCCATGCCGTTGTTTTCGATGAACTTCAGATGGAACCATGAGGTTATGGGCAAGTCCTCGCCCATGTAGAACGAGGTCTTGACCCATATCTTCAACATCTGGTCGCAAATTACCACAGAAGCCATCACTACTGTTACCAGCCATGCCGTCTTCCGCGTTCTTGCGTTGTCAATAGCGTGTAACTCTTGCATTGATCTTCATTCCGTCTATATCCAGTTCCACAACATTGTCGCCCTGGATATTCTCCAGAAGCACAACATCGTTGGCAAGTACTTGCTCGGCAAGATAACCGCCGAAATCCTTCATGGCTTCGCGGACCTCAGGAACATCCTGCAGTTCCACACGCACCTTGTCGGTAATATCGAAGTCGCTGTCCTTGCGGATATTCTGGATTCTGTTAACAAGTTCACGTGCCATACCTTCGTTGCGCAACTCAGGCGTAACCGTCACATCCAGTGCAACGGTCATGTTGCCGTCGTTGGCCACTTGCCATCCGGGGACGTCCTCGGCCGATATCTCCACATCCTCAGTGGTTACCACAGGGGCACCGGGCAACGTGTCGAAGGTGAACTGTCCGTTGCGCTCAAGCTCGGATATCTGCTTCTGATCCATAGCCATGATGGCTTTGCCCAGATCCTTCATGATCTTTCCGAAGCGCGGGCCAAGCTTTTTGAAATCTGCCTTGACTTTCTTCACAAGGCCGCTCTCCTCGTTGTTTACAAGCTTCAGCTCCTTTACGTTGACTTCACTCAGAATAATATCTCTCACGGCTTCCAGAGCCTCACGCTGACGCTCGTCCATGACAGGGATCAGAAGTGTCTGCAACGGCTGACGCACCTTGAGACTTACTTTTCTACGCAACGCAAGAACCAACGAGGTGACTTCCTGGGCCATAGCCATGCGCTTTTCGAGATCTTTGTCGACCATGGCGGGATCACTCACCGGGAAATCGGCAAGATGAACCGACGCATAACCGTCACCTTCCATCGACGGAGCCACAAGGTCACCGTAAAGACGGTCGCTGAAGAATGGCGAGAACGGAGCCATCAGCATGGCAATTGTCTTGAGACACTCATAAAGTGTCTGATATGCCGCAAGCTTGTCGTTGTTCATCTCTCCGGCCCAGAAACGGCGACGGTTCAGACGCACGTACCAGTTTGATAGATGATCGTTAACGAATTCATCTATAGCACGCGCAGCGCGTGTCGGCTCATAATCATCGAGATCCGCCGTAACTTCCGCCACGAGCGAGTGCAGCAGCGAGAGTATCCAACGGTCTATCTCCGGACGGTCGGATACCGGAACTTTAGCTTCCGCTCCCGTAAAGCCGTCGACATTGGCATACAGAGCAAAGAACTTATAGGTATTGTAAAGCGTGCCGAACAACTTCCGGCTAACCTCGGCCACTCCGGCCTCATCGTACTTCAGGTTGTCCCATGGAGATGAATTGCTTATCATGTACCAGCGGACCGGATCCACTCCGAAACGTTCTATGTTGTCGAAAGGATTGATGGCGTTGCCGAGACGCTTGGACATCTTCATACCGTTCTTGTCCAGCACCAGACCATTCGATATTACGGCCTTATATGCCACTGAATCGAAAACCATTCCCGCTATTGCATGAAGAGTGAAGAACCATCCGCGGGTCTGGTCGACGCCTTCCGCTATAAAGTCGGCGGGATATACCTCTCCGGTGTCAAGTAGTTCCCTGTTTTCGAAAGGATAGTGAATCTGGGCATAAGGCATCGCGCCGGAATCGAACCATACGTCGATCAGGTCAAGCTCGCGGTGCATAGGTTTGCCGGAAGATGAAACCAGCACAATACGGTCAACATAAGGACGATGCATGTCGATATGCTCGTAATTCTCATCGCTCATGACTCCCGGAACAAAACCTCCTGCCGTTATCGGATTCTCTTTCATCACACCGGCAGCCACCGCCTTGTCAATCTCATCGCTCAGCTCCTTGAAGCTTCCTATGATAATTTCCTCCGAGCCATCTTCCGTACGCCAGATCGGAAGCGGTGTGCCCCAATAACGCGAACGTGACAAATTCCAGTCCTGAACGTTTTCAAGCCACTTCCCGAAACGACCCGATCCTGTCGAGGCCGGTTTCCATTTTATGGTTTCGTTGAGATCAATAAGCTTCTGACGGGCTTCGGGAGTCCGGATGAACCAACTGTCCAAAGGATAGTACAGCACCGGCTTGTCAGTCCGCCAGCAGTGAGGATAATTGTGTACATGCTTCTCCGTACGGAAAGCTTTCCCTTCCTGTTTCAACTCCACACAAAGGTCAACATTGAGGTCATCCGCCGACGCGGCCGCTTTCTCGTCATATTTGCCGCCGACATTGAATTTCGGATCGTATGCGTTCTTTACAAACGCCCCCGCATGTTTTTCATATAGAGGTACGTCAACACACTTCTCCAGGAAAGTCTCCGCCAATTCCTCAAGAGGATAGAAACGGCCTTTGAGATCCACCATAGGGCGGGTCTCCCCCCTCTTGGTGATCATATATAGTCCGGGGATATCGGCAAGTTTGGCAACCTTGGCGTCGTCGGCACCGAATGTAGGGGCGATATGCACAATACCGGTACCGTCCTCGGTGGACACATAGTCACCCGGAATCACGCGGAACGCCTCCTCCGAGAGTTCAACGAACGTGAAACGATCCACCTTATATACCTTTTCGGGATGCTTTTCCGCATACTCGCGAACGTAGGCGGGAGAATGGTCGTCGACTTTCTCTGTAGGCTTAACCCACGGCATCAGCTGCTTGTAATGCATTCCAACCAACTCGTTTCCGGACCATTTGCCTGCAATACGGTACGGCAACAATTTATCTCCCGGTTTCCATGCTTCCATATCCGCTTCAGCGCCATCCTTCTTGAAATATGCGCTTACAAGATCCTCGCACATCACTACCGTGAGCTTTTCGCCACTGTAAGGATTATATGTCTGCACGCCCACATAATTGAAACGCGGACCCACACACAACGCTGTGTTTGACGGGAGGGTCCATGGAGTGGTGGTCCATGCCAGGAAGCATGGACGTCCCCACGCCGTCATCTCGGCTTTGGGATCGACAATGTCGAACATCACAGTCGCCGTCAAATCCTTGACGTCACGGTAGCATCCGGGTTGGTTCAGCTCATGGCTGCTCAATCCTGTGCCGGCCGCGGGGCTGTATGGCTGAATGGTATATCCTTTATATAGGTATCCCTTGCTGTACAATTGCTTCAGCAACCACCACAGGGATTCCATATACTTCGATTCATAGGTTATGTAAGGATGTTCAAGATCCACCCAATAACCCATTTTATGGGTTAGATCGGTCCACTCCTTGGTGTATTTCATAACCTCGCGACGGCAAGCCGCGTTGTATTCGTCTACCGATATCTTTTTGCCGATATCCTCTTTGGTTATGCCGAGATTTTTCTCCACGCCGAGCTCCACGGGCAGACCATGGGTATCCCATCCAGCCTTACGCTTTACGTGGAAACCTTTCATAGTTTTGTAACGGCATACGATATCTTTTATGGTCCGGGCCATCACATGATGTATACCGGGCATACCGTTGGCCGACGGGGGGCCTTCGTAAAATACGAAAGTAGGCTGTCCTTCGCGCTCCTTCATGCTGCGCTCAAAAAGATTATGGGCGTCCCATGCCTCGAGCACTTCCTTGTTGACGTCGCTGAGATTGAGCTGATTGCTATATTCTTTGAATTTCTTCATGTCGTTATCTTCTTTGTGATTTTGTTCCTTTTGCCCCCTTCGCACCTTTGACTCCGCCGCCAAGGGCAAAAATATTGCTGTCGTAGGTGAAAGTCTTTCTATCCTGCAGACGCTTACGTTTAAGAGCCAACTGCACCAGACGGTCCATCAATTGATCAAAGCTGATCCCGGATGCTTCCCACAGATAGAAGCTCAACGAGCCCGGAATGGTGTTGATTTCATTTACATAGATGCTTCCGTCCTTCTCGTCGATCATCACGTCCACACGGCTAACACCGTGACAACTCAACACTCTGAATGTTTCACCTGCTATATGACGTATCCTCTCGCTTACTTCCATGGGCAGATCCGCGGGTATGCGCTTGTCGCTGCTTTGCATGCCTGCGTTTGTTTTGGTGCCGCCCATATACTTGTCCTCGTAACTCAAAAAGTCGCCGCTCTTAATAGGTTCTTCGCATACGCTGCTCACATGCTCGTCGGCGTCACCCAATACAGAGCAGTTTATCTCCTTCAGACGCTCCACCATATGTTCCACGATTATCCTCTCAGCGAACTTGCAGGCGTTGTCTATAGCTGCGCCGAGCTCTTTTCTGTCAGCGGCTTTGCTGATGCCGACACTGGATCCAAGATTGGCAGGCTTCACAATAACCGGATAACCGAGCTTCCCCTCGATTTTGTCCATAAGGCCATTGCGGTCCTCCTGCCATTGATGGTCGGTGAACCATACGTAGTCCACTACAGGAATATCTTCCGAACGGAGAATCATCTTCATGGTGATCTTGTCCATTCCGTTTGCGGATGACAGCGTGTCGCAACCCGCGAAAGGAATGCCGATTGTCTCAAGGACTCCCTCAAAAATTCCGTCCTCACCGTGAGTGCCGTGAAGTACGGGAATGGCCACATGAAGTTCCGCCACGACAGGATTCTTTTTACTGAAAAGTCCCCCGCTGGCATTGGCCTTGTACAGATTATAGTCACCGTATTCCGGGCGCATATAGACCTCTTCGGATTCGGCTGTGAGCTGTTCCATATTGCGATAGTTGCGTATATCCAGCAACTTCGGGCCCGTATACCACCGACCCTGTTTGGAAATATACACCGGAATAATCTCGTATTTTTCTTTGTTGAAGGCATTGATGGCCTGTAGTGCAGAAATCACCGAGATTTCATGCTCCACCGACCGTCCGCCGAAAAATACCGCTACGTTGGTTTTCATCTTTTATTAATCTATAACTACTTTGTATTCTTTCACATCGGAATGTTCATGTGGAAACAAACCATGGATAATCCCTCCTGCGGCAAAAGACAAAGGCTCTTGAAGCCTTACTTGCTCTTCACGGGACTATCAATCTGCAAAATTACAAAATGTTCCTTATATATCATGTAGCAAAACAAGATTTTTCTGAACTATTTCCAATTATTTATGTTTGAAATGGAAATTGATAATACTAAATTATGAAGTCAAAGATAATAGAGGCCATAGCAGATGCGTTGTCAAAAGCGGGACAGTCTTTCAAACCTGCCCTTCAGCCGGTGCCTGTGAGGAACACTCCTTCATTCCGCCGCTGAAGCATGTAAGGCGTCCCGTTCTTCTAACCCGAATTCAGACATATATGAAACACACTCATCATCATGAGACCGCGGTACAGCTCACTGATTTGCTGATGGCACGGAACGCCGTCCAGTCAAGACGAATACGCCGTGTCGTAATCACGGGATGCGCTTTAAATGCGTTCCTGATGATTATGAAACTTCTCGTAGGATGGCTCGGCCATAGCGATGCCTTGATAGCCGACGGCTTCCATTCTATGAATGATGTCGCTGTGGATATCATAATGTTCGTCTTTATCGGGATCAGCTACAAATCCGCAAGCAGCAGTTATGCGTATGGATATGGCAAATACGAGACATTGGCTTCGGTTCTGATATCCATTCTGATGATCTTCATCGCAACTATGATTTGCGTTGAAGGTATCCGCTCAATCGTGGATTATGCCCATGGCGAAAGTCTGGAGCATCCGGACATATGGACGGTGTTTGCTATAGCTGTCGCAATCGTCACGAAGGAATGTCTCTACAGGTTTTATTCAAATGAAGGACGCGAGATGGAGTCTTCAGCTCTGCAGGGAGCGGGCTGGCATCACCGTCTTGACGCATTGAGTTCAATAGCCACACTTGTCGGCGTGTCATGCGCGCACTTTTTGGGTGAGCGGTTCAGAGTGCTGGATCCGGTTGTATCGGTTTTGATCGGTCTGTTGATTTATATCCCGGCTTTCCGTTTGCTTATTCCGAGTTTTCTGGAGATGATGGAGCACATGCTTCCTAAAAAAGAGGTGGAGAAATCCAGGACCGCGATATTGTCAGTACCGGGAGTGCTTGAACTGAAAAAACTTCGGGCCCGCAAATCAGGCCATTGCCGTATATTTGACATTACGATCCGCGTAGCTTCAGGAACCACCGTTGATGAAGGCGCTGTTATCGCCGACAGTATAGAACGGGCACTTGCCAAGGCTTTTTGCCCCCATATATTCGTAACTGTGGCCACCACGTCAAAATAACTGATAGTATCGTTTGACCATGAAGATAGTTATAGCTGGCGACGGTGATACAGGGTCGCATTTGGCAAATACCCTTTCAATCGAGAATCAGGATGTCGTGATGATCGGATCCAACCGGACACATCTGGAGGATCTTGAGATCTCGTGTAATCTTATAACACATTTAGGGAATGCCGTATCAGCCTCGGATCTGAAGAATTGCGGTGTCGATGGCGCGGATCTTTTTGTAGCGGTCACCAATGACGAGAACAAGAATCTGATTTCAGCACAGATAGCAAAACGTTGCGGAGCAAAAAGATGCGTGGCCCGCGTCGACAGCCCGGAATTCATTGCCGCGCCTTCCGATGAACTGTTCCACGACAACGGTGTGGATCAGCTCATTTATCCTGAACGTCTTGCCGCTGAAGACATATCGGCGTTCATCCGTCACAATTGGGTAAGGGATTGGTTCGATGTAAGTCATGGAGAACTCATTGTTGTGGGTGTAAGGATTAACGGAACTTCGGAGCTTGCTGGGAAGCAACTTAAGGATACAGTGAAAGGTCCGAGGTTTTTCCATGTAAACGCTTTGAAACGCAATGACGACATCATGATTCCTCGAGGCGATACAGAAATTCTTACTGGCGACATACTTTATTTCACGGTACTGCCCGATGATATCGGACGGCTTTGCGAAGTATGCGGAGGGAGGCAGAAAAAAGTACGCAAATTGATGATTACGGGAGGTGGAAGAATAACCGAAAATCTTCTCTCCATAATAAATGGAGAATATTCTGTAACGATTATTGATATCGACCCTGACAGATGTCGGTATATCGCCTCTCGTTATCCGGATGTTGTGGTGGTCAACACCCGCGCAAGCGACGTTACTACACTCAAGGACGAAAGCATCGGGAGCTACGACATTTTTCTGGCTCTTACCGGAAGTTCTGAAAAGAATATCGTGTCATGTATGGTAGCGCGCGAGCACGGTGTAGAGCGAACAGTAGCACGGATAGAGGACCTGCAATATATTCCCGAGGCCGAAAGCTTGATGATCGACAAGATTATAAACAAGAAGTTGCTGAATGCAGGCAATATTCTTGACTCATTGATGCATACCGGGCATGACGAGACAAAATGCATGTTGCTTGACAACGCTGAAATCATAGGTCTTTCGGCGAAATCAGGATCAAAGATTGTCTCAAAACCGGTTTCTCAACTCGGATTGCCCAAGGATATAACTATCGGAGGATTGATAAGAGAGGGCCGAGGAATGTTGGTGGAAGGCAGCACTCGGATTGAAGCGGGCGACCATGTTATTGTTTTCTGCAAAATCGGATCCCTGCCTAAAGTTGAAAGACTTTTCCGATGAATTCTATTGATTATTCATGCAAAAAGTCAATGAGAAGCACATTTGATATCAAATCAGTCATAAAGATCTTGGGTCAGCTATTGGCTGTGGAAGCTGTCATGACGCTTGCTCCTCTTGGCGTGTCCCTTCTGTACGGAGAATCGGACTGGAAGGCATTTGGAGCCTCGTCATGTATCGCTGCCATAGCGGCCACGCCGTTATTGCTTCTTACAAGACACGTCAAGACAGTGATCAGAATGCGCGAGGGATTTGTGATAACGGCATTTATATGGATTGTCTATGGGCTTTTCGGCATGATTCCTTTCATATTAGGCTCAAGTCATCTTGGTTTCACGGATGCTTTTTTTGAGACTATATCAGGATTCACCACCACAGGCATGAGCGTCATCAGCGATGTAAGCTCCCAGTCCCACGGCATATTGTTCTGGCGCGCTCTGACTCAATGGATAGGAGGACTCGGAATTATTTTATTTCTGCTCGCCATTATTCCAGAACTTAATAGATCGGATGGTCTGTTGATGTTTAACGCCGAAACATCCGGATTCACTATTGAGAAACTACATCCTCGCATACGTCAGACCGTTCTGTCGCTCTGGGGCGTTTATATAGTCGTCACAGTCATCTCAATCATTCTGCTTTGGTTGGGTCCTATGGACCTATTCGACAGCGTCTGCCAGACATTTGCAGCTATAGCCACCGGAGGATTCTCCACCCACAACGAAGGCGTGTCGTACTGGCATTCCAATTATGTCTTAGGAGTGCTTACGGGGGTAATGTTTGCCGGTGGAATAAATTTTATGGTGCTGTATGCGGCATGGAAGAAAGGACTCGGCGTGATTTTAAGGAATGAGGTTACAAGAATTTTCATATTCACGGTATTTCTTACATATCTGCTTTTTTTGCTTTCCGCGTTGTTCCGAGGGGAAGAACCGGGAATAGACAATTATCTGTTTTTCCCATTGTTTCATGTCGTTTCTGCGATTTCCTCCACAGGATTCACTATCGTAGAGGCGGAAAACTGGGGATCGTTCGCTCTGTTTCTGACCATACTTCTCATGCTCTGCGGCTCATGCGCCGGCTCCACTGCCGGAGGTATCAAGATAGACCGCCTTATAGTTCTCGTCCGAAACCTTAAGAATGAAATAAAGAGGTGCATTTATCCTAAAAGAGTATATGTGGTCAATCTCAACGGCAGCTTTCTCCAGAACAGCCTTATCACGAGGGTGTCGGCATTTGTGTCGCTGTACATGCTTGTGGTTTTGGCGATAACCGGAGTCATAGCTTTCCATGGCTATTCATTCACTGACTCTCTCTTTATGGTATGCTCAAGCATGGGTTGCAACGGACTTGGGTATGGAGCTACCGGAATTAACGGATCTTTCGCCGCGTTACCGGTCTTGGTTAAATGGGTGCTTACACTCGGAATGCTGATAGGCCGTCTTGAGCTTTTCACTTTCATAGTCCTTTTTCTCCCCTCTTTCTGGCGCAGATAACAGTCAATTCCCATATTTTCAAGAGTATAATAAAGAAGCCGTACCTTTGTGTGACTTAAATAAATAAGTACTAAATTCGTAGGTACTTATTTATTTTCGTTTTCTTTGTAACAAATCGCGCGGTTGTGAGTCTTATCTATGAAGCTACACAAGTAGATTCATTGAAACAACAGTACCGAATCAGTAATCAGCAGAACCTGCGCATCTCCGCACAAGCTTAGTAATGACCGAAGAACAGTTCAGAAATATAATCATGCCTCACCATCGGATGATGACCGGCGTCGCTATGGCGATACTTGGCAACCGGGAGGATGCTTTGGACTGTATCCAGGATTCTCTGCTGACTCTCTGGGACCACCGAAATGGACTGTCGGAAGTATCCAATGTAAAGGCATATTGCATGCAGACAGTCAAGAACAATGCAATATGCCTCCTTCGACGACAGAACAGGCTGACGGACGCAATGCCTGTGATCGTGGATCGTATCAGTCCTGATGTACGTCTTGAGGAAAAGGACAGACTTCATAAAGTTATGGATATGATCGAGGCGCTGCCTGTCACTCAGAGAAATGTGATGAAACTGTCGGCTATCATCGGTCTTTCTCCCGATGATGTGGCGAGTTTATCAGGTCTCTCATCGGGAAATGTAAGGACAATTTTGTCCCGTACAAGAAAACAGTTGAAAAAACACTTTAAAAAGGAATAAAATGGGAAAGAGAGACAATTTTGATTTCAATACGCTTGCGGCGCTGCTCACCGCCTGGGAGAACGCATCTCTTTCACAAGAGGATCGGTATCATCTTGATAATTTGATATCCGCCGTTAAATCTGATACGACTATGCGGCAAGGATTTGTTTCCGAATATCCGGATGCACAGGATGTATTGGATCTTTATATCAATTTGGAAGAAGCGGCATCCGAGGCATTGACCTCTTATGTGTCTGATACGGATTACGACTCCTTTATAACAGATGCCGACAGTTTTATCGGCCGTCTTGCATTGAACGATGACAAAAGGAAACCAAGGAAATGGCGTCGTATCTTAATATCGATGTCCGCTGCAGCCGTCCTCATATCGTTTTTCATTACGGCGGTATGGAGGAATTTGCCTGATACGGGAACTCGGATCCGGACCGTAAAGGATGCAATAGCATGCGCTCCGGAAGATAATCGTAAAAGTACAGCGGCTGACGAACCGAAAATACATGAACTCGGCAATCAGTCTGATTCCGGAATTTCATCAAATGCCATTAAAATTCCACATAAGAGTTACCCCGTAGAACAAAAAAATGAAAATTCCACAGCTGACATGCCCGATGACAGCGCTACGGAGGCATGGCTGAAATTCATGGATATGCGTGCCGAAATGGCGGAAGTGGTGCAGCCCGATAACTTACAGGCCGTATGTACCGATTTCCCTTATATCGGGACACCCGACATCCTTAATGACGATGAAAAATTATCAATTGACGTTTACAGAAGTCTGGAGGAGGCCGGAGAAATGTTTAAATCCATTTTATGCAACTTATGATGAAAAGGGTAATCACATTAATCTCGGTGTTGCTATTGTCAGTATTTACCGCAATATGCGACAATCCGCCGCGTATGTTCGGGATGTTTGAAAAACTGGATGGTTTCGAATACAGTTTTCTGAAGCCTGACAATGCGGAATCCAAATCTGAAAAGTATCTGGGAAATGTTCCGGAAGACAACATTAAGCTTGTGGAGATGCTCGGCACCGAAAGCCATGGATGCGTAAATGGAGTTAAAGAAGCTGTGTCGCATGCTGTGGAAATCAATGACATGAAATTGATATCCAGACAGAACGTACAAAATAAAAGCAGTGAATTTTACGCCGTCTGGGATTCTCGAAGAAATATATTTACGAGCTTACTGTTGCTGAAATACTCCGGTCAGGACTTATGTCACCTAAAGCTTATGTATATAGTGGGCGAATTAACTCTTAAGGATATTGAAAATTTATTCTAAACCATATATTATGAAAAAGATATCGCTTGTTCTGTTCATGCTGCTTTCTTTCCTGCAGCTGATGGATGCCAGGACCGTAAACTATCCCTCCGTACAGTATAATTCCACTGAGCACCGGGGAGACATAATGTTCACAATTTGTGGAGTCGACATCCTGAAGGACTCCACAGTGGTCAGGGCGTCAGTAAAATTTAGGCCTGAATATTGGATCAACATATCCAAGAACACATATATTAAGATAAAGGATACCACGTATCCCATCACTGGCAGCAAAGGTATAAAAATCGATGAATTGTTCTGGATGCCTAAGTCCGGTATAGCGGAATTTGACTTGATCTTCCCCCCTATCCCGGAGAACACCAAGATCATGGATCTTGTGGAATCCCCCGACTGGCAATTCCTTGGAATCGATGTATCGGACATAAAGGACAGGGAGCAGAATTTCTATTGGTTCAGTCAGAATCCTCTGAATTACCAGTACACATATCTGTCGCCTCTGATGATCAAAACATTGTCTTCTTCCCAAGTGCAGGGTATTCCGACATATAAACTTACCAGACTCGAAATGGTTTCTACAACCTCCCAAGGAAATGATGACAAATTAACCAAAGCCGTTCTTGATGTTATCAACCGACATGGACTGGAGCTCATCTCTAAAGAAAACAGCAACAAAATTTCCGAATTCTATGCGGTATGGGACGAAAACCGCAAACTGTTTACAAAACTTCTGATAATTCAGAGCAGCACTCTGCAGATCAGTAAAAAAATCCTGTTCCTTGAAGGAGCTTTTGACATATATGATATCCAGGAACTGATCAAAACACCTAAGTTGGGCGCGATTATGAACCACTCGTCCTATACCCTCTCCTGCCTATAATATAGATGGAGATTGAGCAAACAACATTTGGCGTTAACAAACGTTGATATTTATTCAATTATTTGGTTTCTTTTATAAACTGTATTATATATGCCTCAAAAAAGAGCGGTAATTGTGAGTGCCGCTTATTTTTTGTCAGTTGCAGTTTATATTATAAATCAATTTGTAAATCTAAATTGCTAAAATGAAAGAAAAAACTCACTGAGCAAGAGAGCATCCCTTATATTACTCAAGTTTCGCTTTTAATAACTTTGTCAAGTAAGATTAGAGACGTATTATGCGTTTATAGTGTAGACAGAAATTATTTATGCATTTTGTAAGGTGCCGGTGTAGTTTTCAGACAAAAGTGCATATATACTTTCTGTTTTATCTATAGTAATCAAGGATCGCATTAGATGAGCAAAACCGCATTCTATAAATTGAAATCACAGATAATCGTTATATTGATTTTTACCTTGTCAGTCATAGTGTCATGCTCCAAGTCTGCTTCTCGGTATGATAAGGAAATAAATCTGGCAGAGAAGTTGATGCAGAGCAGTGCCGACAGTGCATTAGGTATCCTTGAGACGATAGACCCCATAGAAATTAAAGAGGACTCTTTAAGGGCAAAATGGATTTTTCTTAATGCTTTCGGCCACATGAAGCACAACCGCTCAATGATAGCGGATTCTCTGATATCATTCGCCCATAATTATTATCGTGGGAAGGATGTTGTAAAAGACATCCGTAGCGGCACAGCATTTGCATGGTACAAGTTTTGGGTCGGCGACACTTCCGGCGCCATTGCGATGCTGGATTCTCTCGCGGGATTGTCGGATGTCCCAGATTCTTTAATGGCAGAGGCACTGAGGATTCGCGTCATGCTCGGTGCATCTGAGTATCAAGGCCGTGAGATAATACCGTTGGCAAAAGGGCTTTACAGGCTGGAATCCGATACACTCAGAAAGATTGAGGCCAGGTACATGCTATTAGGAGGCTATGTTTACGCCGGTGAGATCGATTCCGCCCTACATCTCGAGAACGAGCTTATCGACTATACCCGCAACCATAAATGGGACGAAAAGCAGTTTCTGTTTACAGTGGAACGCACTCAACTGCTCTCGGAAGCCGGACGCGATGCCGAGAGCGACAAACTTATCGACTGGATATTCACCAAAGCCGGTCCCGGCAATGGAGCCGCCGATCTGCTTTATTTCCAATACACCCTCAATGCCTTGAACCGTGGAGAAGTCGGACGCGCCTCCCACTATCTTGCCATCGCTGATAGCCTTGCTTTCAAAATGCGGGGCAATGACGATGCATACTTTCGTAGTTACAGCAATATGCTCCATGCAATGGTTGATTTCAAGCGAACCGGACGAGTAAAGCTGACGCAGATAACCGGGCTAAACAACCGCATGAACGAAAGGTTCAACCGCATGAAAGCCTCGCAGTGGGAATCCGAACGCGGAGCTTTGCAACAGCAGAACCGCGCCTTGGCCCTAAAAGCGGAAAGTCAGCATAAGACAGTGATAATCCTTATCGTCAGCATTGCGGCTCTGCTGATACTCGGCGGCAGTGCATGGATTATCCGGACGCGCCGTCAGCGTGAACGCGACAACGAGGAGCGCATCGAGGCTTTGCAGAAAATGGTTGATGAATACAAATCGGTTCCCGCGCAGAACATCGAACACGCAGACTCGTCCACATTGCGCAGAATAATGCTAAAACAGCTCGGCATCATCAAAATGGTGGCCGAGACTCCTACAGAGCACAACCGTGAGATGCTTCGTAAAATCTCATCCATCGACGGCGAGACCAACGGAGAGCTTGTGGATTGGGAAAAGGTATTCGAGATGATTGACAGTCTCTTCTCCGGCTTTTACAGCAAACTTCACCGACAATATGGTGACCTTCTCACTCTAAAGGAAGAACAGATAATAGTACTTATGTTGGCAGGATTCTCCACTAAAGAGATAAGTGTTATAACCGGACAGACCACCGCAACTGTCTATGTCCGAAAATCCTCGATCAGAAAGAAGCTCGGAGTGCTTGAAAAAGAAGATATAATAGCATTCCTCAAGAACTCGGACAAACATTAATACCCCATTAAGACCAACAGAAGTCCCATTAAGACTTTTAAAAGATGCAACCTCTGATATTCAAGCGGTTGCATCTTTTATATTAAGACTTTTTTATTTGGAGTTAAAATCCTTTTAGACATAATTTTGCATCAGAAAATCAAACACAGATGCGAAATGGAAACAACAACGAAAAGTCTCTTTCCTCCCCCTATTCTATCCCTATATGGCGTTTGCATTTGCTGACAGTTTATGTCACAAACGGATGTAATTTTGTGTCTTGAATAAGAAAGTAATCAAATTAAACCTCTAATATGAATTTAAATAATACCTTATTTATTGGCATTATGCTAAGTTCCTTCACTGCATATGCCCAGAATGAACAAAATGATTCATTGCCTGCGCAAGAACTTCAGGAAATCGTAATCGAAGCTCCTAAAGTTATTCGTAAAGCCGACATGGATGTTTACCATCCTTCCAAAAGTGCTGTCGAGAACTCAAAGAACGGCATGCAACTACTGAACAATCTGATGATACCCACCTTGAATGTCAGTGACGCACTCGGCACCATTCAGGCGGCTGGACAATCGGTACAGGTACGTATCAACGGCCGTGAGTCATCGATCGATCAGGTTCGGGCTCTCCTTCCGGAAACAATCAAGCGCGTTGAATGGATCGACAGTCCGGGACTGCGATATGGAGGAGCGAATTATGTGCTAAACTTCATCGTCATAAATCCCACACTCGGTGGATCATTGATGACCTTGGCTCGTCCGGCCCTGAATCAGGCATGGGGCTTGTACATGGCGGACGCAAAATTCAACACCGGCCGCTCGCAGTGGCAAATCGGCGCCAACTATAAACTGACCAACAAGATCAGGACACACCGCGACTATACAGAGACTTTCACATATCCCGACGGAACATCCCTCACACGCAATGAGACGTCACGCGGTGGCTCGCTGGACAATTCCCAAGCAAGAGCCTGGGCATCATACAGCTACATAAAACCTGACACTACGGTAATAATGGCAGAGCTGAGTCTCTGGCAGAACGTAACGGACAAATATCTGTATCGGGGTCTTATGTCGCTCAGCAACGGTATGGACGACATATTGCTGACAGAATCGCACGGAAACACAGGCCCTACACCCTCCGTGTCGCTGTATTGGCAACAGACGCTTCCTCGTAAACAGATGTTGATCGTCGACTTCAACAGCTCATTCTATTTCGGTCACTCATTCTCCGATTACATGGAACAATTGCCTGGATATACAGATTATCTGACTGATATACACACATCCATCAAGGACCGTAACCAGGCCTACGCCATAGAGGCGGATTATATCAAGAATTGGAAGAACAGCCGATTCACGGCCGGAGCATCATATACAGCCAACAGAAACCGATCCTGTTATGAAAATCTTGACGGAAGCATCTTCCACCAGCGTCAGGATAAAGTGTATATATTCGCTGAATATTTTCATCGCTTCGGAAAATGGACTGCCACGGCAGGTATGGGAGTGCAGTACACTAACTTCCTCTTCAAGGAATCCAACCGTGGCAATCACTCATGGAGCCCACGGCCCCAAGCCACCATCACTTACAGTTTGAATCAAAACCATAATTTTCGGCTCAACTTCACATCCTGGCAATCGACTCCATCTTTGGCAGAAACAAATATTGTGCCGCAGCAACTCGACGGATTCCAATGGCGTGTAGGCAATCAGGACCTCAAAACCGCCAATTCATATATGCTGACATTCCGCTATGGATTCAATTTCCCGCGTGTTAACGGTTCTTTCGGAATTAGGGCCTTTACCTCCCCCAACGCAATCACGCCGCTGCTATATTGGGACAATGACCGGCTCATCACCACTTATGAGAATAGTCGCGGATTGAAGAACCTCTCATTCTTCCTTGCGCCCCAGGTTGAAATCATTCCCGATTGGCTTATGCTTAGCGGCTATGTTCAGTTTCGTATGGAAAGGATGCGCGGAACAGGATATGACTTGCGCAACAACGCATGGAGCGGAAACGCATCAATCGCCGTGACTCACTGGGGCTTTACCCTCAGTGCACAATATAATCGCGCCCAACGTGACCTGTGGGGAGAGAAAATATCATGGGGAGAAGACATTAACATAATAGATTTGAGTTATAACTGGAAATCATGGCAGTTCAGCACCGGTGTCATAATGCCGTTCGGGAAGTATGACCAAGGGAGCAAATCGCTGAGCAAATGGAACATCAACGAACAACACATGCGACTAAATATGCGCATGCCGTATATATCCATAAGCTATAATCTGCAATGGGGACGACAGAAACGCGGAGCGCAGAAGTTAGTGAATGTCGATGCCAACGCCGATCGCTCAACAGCCGGCGGAAGATAATATACATTTACATACAAAATAATTATAACCTATGAAGCCGTATTGAATGTACGGCTTTATTGGTTATATACAATTATTAGAGTGCCGTGCATTTGGTTTATTCGTTATAATATTATAAATTTGTAAGTAGCTAATAGAAATTAATGAACATGAAAACGAAGTTATTTTTTAGGTGTTT
>USIY01000017.1 GCA_900554845.1 uncultured Bacteroidales bacterium
GTGTAAGAGACCACCGGGCCGCATGGCGACATGCGGCGCCGCACATCCTGCGGGTTGCAAGGCCAAATATACCGGCAGCTAAGGACGGCCCGTCCATTGTCGGGGGGTAGGCTGCTATAGCGTGCGGGCAACCGCAAGCAAAGATAAATGACAGACACGTTCTCCGGAACGCACATAACCCGGCTTACAGGGCCTCTGCCCTACACAAGGCCTTCGGCTTAACTCCGGAGGCCTTTTTTTGTTATATTGATGTATGGAGACAGAAAACAAGAAACCGGGCTTCCTGCAAAAGATCATAATCAAGGTCACGGATGCTTATGAATACTGTGTGTCGGGAGTATGGAGCGACTACCGGCGCACATCTTTGGTGCGCCTTGTGAAGATCACGAACCTTTCGGTGAAATCTTTTCTTGACCGCGATCTGCAGATCAAGTCCATGGCCTTGACTTACTCCACAGTACTGGCGATCGTTCCGGCTCTCGCACTGATCGTTGCCATCGGCAGAGGTTTCGGCCTGCAGGATTCCGTACAGAATGAATTGTACATATTGTTCCCTTCGCAGCACAAGGTTATCACCACATTTCTATCGTTCGTGAACTCTTACCTCACCACTGCAACTCAGGGGGTATTCGTGGGTGTCGGCATCATTGTGCTGTTATGGACAGTAATAATGTTGTTGTCCGGCATTGAAGACGCCCTCAACTCAATATGGGACTTGAAAAACAAAAGGACGCTTTTCCGGAAATTCACGGACTACATCACCATCTGCCTGATGGTGCCTGTTTTGCTCATATGCTCGTCGGGTATCTCGATTTTTATGTCGGACACGATCCAGGATGTCATGTACTTCTCCTTTCTCTCGCCTGTAGTCAATTTTTTTCTGGATCTGGCGCCTCTGTTTTTCGCTTGGGCAGCGTTCAGCATATCCTACTGGCTGATCCCGAACACAAAAGTAGAGTTTAAATATGCAGCCGTCTCAGGCGCCTTTTGCGCCATTGCTTTTTATATCATTCAGTTGCTGTTCATAAACGGCCAGATATATGTTTCGAAGTACAATGCCATCTACGGCTCGTTCGCCTTCCTTCCTTTGTTTCTTATATGGCTTCAGTTGTCCTGGCTGATAATGCTGATCGGATGCGTACTGACTTATTCAATGCAGAATGTATTCACTTTTAATCTTCTTGGTAACGATCAGCAACTCACGGTCGAAACCAGGTTACGTACGGCCATTATCGTAATGGCGGTAGTGGCACAACGATTTCTGAATCGACAGGAGCCCCTGACTTCATCGCAGTTCGCGGCTGATTACAATCTTCCGGTACGAGTGCTCGGACAGACTCTGCAACGCCTGAAGGAGGGTGGACTGATTTACTCTGTCAATACTAAAAAGGGAGAGCTGGCCATAGGCCCGGCACAAGAGGTCAAAGACATGACTGTGGCCGATGTGTTGAAGATTTTCAGCACCACCGGCACCAATGAAATTTCACCGGAATTCGAGCATATATACGCCCCACTCTTCGAACTCCTGCAAGCAAGTTCAGACAAAGCCTACGCCCTATTCGATAAATACAAGCTTTCCGATCTGCCCATCCCCCTCCCCGAGCAGATTGAACAGATTATTTATTCGGGTTTCAAATCGACCCAAGTGAAATCATGACCTGCGGCAAGTATAATCTTTTCGAGAAGGTCAGTAAATTCCAATACAAGGCTGGAGGTGTTTACGCACGGATGGCAAGCGTATTTGTCACCGTTTTCCAAATCCCTGTCAATAATCAGGCGCACTCGTTTTGAAGTGTCATAAATCAATCCCATAGGGGATACGGCGCCCGGATGTATATGCAGGAACTCTTCCATATGCTCCGGAGAGGCGAACGACAGCCGGGCGCAACCCAGCTGCGATGACAGATATTTAGTCTTGAAAGGTTTGTCCGCCGGCATCATCAGCAGATAAAAATCGGTCTGCTGTTTGTTGGTAAGGAACAGATTCTTGAACACCGGGGCTCCGGCCACCTTGCGCACGGCCTCGCACTCCTCCATAGTATACGCCGCAGGATGGCATAATGTCTGATATTTCACTCCGAGTTTTTCCAGAAAATCATACACCCCAAGTTCTGCCTCGCTACGCTCAAGTCCGTCCGCCGGCCTTCCATCATATTTCTTGACTTCAAATTCCATAGCCACTTTTTCTATTCTCAAGCCGCAAAATTACAAACTTTACGTTAATCCTCAAAATGAATAACATCACGGTCTCTCCTATTATAAATGAAGTGCAATTATTATTTTATTGCATTATAAAAATAAATTTTATAATTTTGCAACAACATTGGTAACGCCTGAGTCAAGAGAGACATAACCATCTAATTTTACACGATGGAGGCGTTCAATAGGGAACACGGTGCGAATCCGTGACAGTACCCGCTGCTGTGAGTTCCATATCAATTGATTGCCGCAAACAGCCACTGACCGCACGGTCGGGAAGGCGCAGTAATCGGAACGAGTCAGAAGACCTGCCAATGCCACATACATCAGATGTCTGCCTGCGGGATTATAGGCCGGATTGTCGGATCACATCACTGTGATTCGTTATGCTTTCAATACTTTCAATTGAAATATCATCCCGTCCGCAAACATTAGAATGATTGCGGACGGGATTTTTACTGAGTTTACCAACAACTACTCTGTTTGTACACATTTAATTATTTTCTCTGTCGATATTTCAGGTCTCCACGAGTTGTCGAGATGACCGACTCGTGGCACCTGAAATTTTAATTCATCATTCTATATAAGCCACCCTCCACCACATACTCCCAGAAACGTGTAAAAGGTGTGCTTTTTCCCTGTTTTTTTATTAAATTTGCGGTGCAAGAATTTGTTCTTAAGAACCTAACAATAACCATGGGACTCATCAACTTTATATATATAAGATCAAAATATACTCTCTTCAGCATATTGATTTCGCTGGCGGTCACAGCGCTATATGCTCCATACGTATCCGCTTACCGCCTGACCGCAAGAGAATTACCCACACAGCGGCTGCTTCCCGTGTCACCGATACACCGGCTGATCCAAGACAGCGACGGTTTCATGTGGTATGCCACCGAGGGCGGAGGCCTTTGCCGTGACGACGGCTACAACATCGTTGTCTTCCGGTCGCCTTTCCCGCAATTCTCTTCCACGTTCCAGGTGATCGGTGTGGATTCTATGGTAAACAACCATATAACCTGTCTTGCCGAAGGAAAAATAAAAAAGCATATCTGGTTCGGGACCAATCAAGGATTATATCACATCGATAAAAGTGATTATAAGATACATACTTCCGACAATCCATTGCTGAAATCTAACATAATAAACCTTGTCTTCGCCTCCGACGACGGTTACATCTGGGTAAATGTCCCGAATTTTATTCTTCGTCTGGATTCGGAAGGCTCGCTTGTGAATCAATTTTCTACCACCTTGAATGGTCGCGCCCGGAACATTTTAGGGTTTTATCAGGACAAACGGCATAATTTATACATCTTATGTTCCGACAACACAATTCTCCTATATGATCCTTCCACACAACAGATGAAGGAAACCAACTGGAATTTCGGCTCCGATCCCTCCGCAATGACAGAGGACACAAGGAACAATGCGTTTTATGTCGGCACTTGGGGCGGCGGAGTGGCTTATTATGATCCGGCCGGAAGCGGCGTTCTACAATGCAATTATCCTATTCCCAAAAATGAATTCGGGAAGCTCGTACTGGATGTGCTGTACGACAACATCCACAGGATTCTATGGGTAGTGACTATGGACGATTTATATGCATATCAGGCCGATCGTGAACACCTTCAGCCTATTTCGCTGGACAAAGTGCTGCCCAATGAGCATAAGGTTCTGGACAAGATCTTCCACGACAAAGACGGGAATATATGGGTTCCGGGGTACACACCCCATACCTTCATCATCTCTTTGGACAACGACAATATGATGAGATACCCGGTAGACGTGACCAGACGGACAACAGGGTTTCCCGTTATGGCGGATGTGGTGGAGAACGACGGAGATTATTATTGGATATGGCTGGGACGTGACAACATAGCACTCTACCATCCGGCAACCGACCGCATCGCCTACGGCGCACAAAATAATCTCGTGATCGCCAAATGCATCGAAAAGTGTGCGGATATGAAAGGAATCTGGGGCGCCTCCGGAAACGAGATTCTGCACATCACCCACTCGGACATGTCCATTATTTCCAAAAGTATAGGAAAGGTGCCCGACGATATCATCACGACGCTTCATGAGGCCAACAACAGTCTTTGGATCGGAACCGAAAAAGCGATCTATGAAATACCCGTCACAGGAGGGGCGGCCCGTAAAATCTGCGACAGCGCCGGATGGTCGCATAAGATAGCCGTCAGCGCCAGAAATGATGTATATGTGGCGACGGGCGAAGGATTGATTCATATAAACGCTGACGGCAATAAGGAATGGTTGCTCAAGGATATGGATTGTTCGGACATAACAATCGCCCCCGACGGCAAATTGTGGACAGCCACCTCCCAGGGAAGTGTGTTCAGCTATGAGCCCCGCTACAAAAAATTAGAAAACGAAAACGAATCATGTCTTTTAGGCGGCGAAAGCATCAAGAATATAGAAGCTGACGATTCAGGGCATATCTGGATTCTTACCGACCAATATGTAAAGGAATTCAATCCCGGCAACCACGCCATAAGAGTGTTTCACAGCATCGACGACAACATAGGCATGGTCTATATGCACAGCGTGCGGAAAACGACCGGCAACAGAGTATGCATAGGTGGTATGGGAGCTTTCTGTGTCGTACCGTCATCGCATGAACTGGACAACATGCCCGCTGCGCCGGAAAAACCATACATCACATCCGTCACTTCCGGCAATCGGTACATATTGACAGGGACACAGAGCCAAACCGTCGGGCTAAATCCCGATGACGGCGACTGCAATGTAACGTTCTCAACTCTGGATCATCTGCACGCGTCCCAGATAAGCTACGCATATCGGCTGGACGGTCTGCAGAGTGAATGGACCTATCTTCCGCCGGGCTGCAACACGGCGTTCCTCGGGCGCCTCCCGAAAGGTTCATATAGACTTTTGGTCAAAGCCACCAACCGTTACGGCAACTGGAGCGAAACAAATCAAACGATAATATTGCGCCGATTGCCGCATTGGTACGAGTCCTGGTGGGCTTATCTTTTATATTTCATGCTGTCAATTGCAATCGTATACGGCGCAGTATGGTTATACAGACGTATCCAGCAGATTCTTGAGCTGCACCGACGCCGCAATGAGGTGGCGTTGGGATCCATCAACATCAGCATAGACGAGAAGGATATGCCGGATTTTGACAAACAGTTCCTTGAAAAGGCAGTGGCTTTGGTGGAGTCTAACATCTCGGATCCGAAATACAATGTGGAACGGCTCAGCGAAGACATCTGTATGAGCAGAATGAGTCTATACAGGAAAATACATGAACAGACAGGCCACACACCCTCGGAATTCATCCGTGACATCCGCCTGAAACGAGCCGCAGCCCTTTTGTCCACATCAGATATTCCCGTCAAGGAAGTGGCCGCGTGCGTAGGCTTTGCCACTCCTTCCAACTTCAGCAAATGCTTTAAGGAAATGTTCGGAATCCTACCGGCGCAATTTCAAAATGAAAATCTTAAAAAAGACAAGCGACAAATACGCGATTTGTAAAATTTCTACCCGTCCATTTGTAACATTCGCGTAACTTTTATATTTTACGCATCATTTAGTGACACGATTATTCGGCATATTAGCGCCGGATGTGCTTATTTTGCGGCATTGAAATCCAAAACCGCAATATGAACGAAAAACTCAAAATCTTAGCCATCGCAGGAATAGCGGCAGCCGCTTCCTCGATGATCCAGGCCCAGACATTCAACTGGACCGAAAGCACGGAAGGGAATGTCTGGAAAAATGCCAAGACATCGCTCAAGGCCGAGACAACCGGCACACCCGACGTAAAGGCCGACGAAAAGAATCCTATAGTGACTTTCAATGACTGGGGCGTTACTTTCAACGAACTTGACTGGGACGCGCTCTGCATGCTCACCCGAGAAGAACAGGACGCCATCCTTCAAAAAGTATTCAGCCCGAATGGAGACTTACGCGCTACGCGCGGACGTATTTCCATGGGTGCGAACGATTACGCAAGGTCATGGTACAGCTGCGATGAAGTGGCCGGCGACCTCGAGCTCCGTTACTTCAATATCGACCGTGACAAGACAAGCGTCATACCTTTCATCCGCGCGGCGCAGAAATATAACCCGGGGCTCACTTTCTGGGTATCCCCCTGGTGTCCCCCGTCGTGGATGAAAATCAACCATGACTATCCTGTCCTGAGCAGCGAATACAACGACATGCCGAAAAAACTCGATTATCTGCTCTATGCCGGGTCCGATTCAAAGACGGATCCGGACGAGATGAAGCTCACCGGCAAGCGCGACAACGTGTTCCCCCGCCAGATCGCCGAGAACGACTATTTCATCCAGGACCCGCGCTATCTGCAGGCCTACGCAAACATGTTCTGCAAATTTATCGACGCCTATGCCGAACAAGGAATCCCTATCGACCGCGTGATCTATCAGAACGAGGCTTACAGCTACACTCCTTACCCCGGATGCGCATGGACAGCCGAAGGGACCAACCGCTTCAACCGCGACTATCTCGGCCCTACGTTGAAACGTCTGCATCCAGAAGTGGAGCTCTACATGGGGACTTTCAACACCAACCGCCGCGACCACGTGGAGAAAGTTCTTTCCGACAAAGGTCAGCAGGAATACACCAAAGGTGTGGCGTTCCAATGGGAAGGCCGCGAAGTGCTCCCCTTCATCCGCGCACAACATCCGGAATGGAAATACATCTGCTCTGAAAGCGAATGCGGCTGGGGATCGTTCGACTGGGGAGCCGCCGAACATACCTTCGAACTCATAAACCATTACCTCGGCAATGGATGCCATGAATATACTTTCTGGAACTTCATCCTGGCCGACAATGGCGTGAGTCCCTGGGGATGGAAGCAGAACTCCCTCATCCGCGTCAACTCAAAGGACCGAACTTTCTCCTACACCCCCGAATACCAGGCCGTAAGACATTACACCTCGTTCATCGAGCCCGGTTCAAAGATTGTCGGGTACAAAGGACAGGGAGCCGACAAAAAGCCAATTCTGGTGGCCTTGACCCCCAAGGGCAAACACGTGGTCATTGCCGGCAACTTCTCCGATACCGTCGCTCCGATTGACGTCCAGATAGGCGCCAAACATCTAACAGCCTCTCTGAAACCTCATTCTTTCAACTCTTTTGTTGAAAAGTAATTAATACTTTTTCTGTCAATTGAATATAGTTCGACAAACTGTATTCCGCAACAAATCAACAATCGAACTCCATACATTCTATTAACATAATCACTTAATTAACAACTGACCATGAAACATTTTTTATCGAGGGGCTTCCCCAAGTCTCTTAGGCTCATGGCATGCCTGATCGCAATGGTCACAGCGATCTCAACCATGGCCCAGAACCAACTGCAAGTCTCTGGTACCGTGGTGGATAATCAGGGCGAGCCCGTGATCGGAGCCACAATCGGGGAAAAGGGCACCAAGAACAACCGCGTAGTCACAGGACTTGACGGAGACTTCTCGATCCGAACCAAATCCGACGCCACAATAGTGGTGTCCTGCGTTGGATTCAGCACTAAAGAAGTCAAGGTCTCGACCGCTCCCATGCATATCGTCATATCGGAGGACGCCAAGATGCTTGAGGACATGGTGGTGATCGGCTACGGCAGCATTTCCAAGAAAGAAGTGACGAGCGCCGTATCGCATGTGTCGAGCAAGGATATGCTCCAGATCGGCAGCAGCAATCCCGCGATGCAGATGCAAGGCAAAGTATCCGGCCTTACCATCGACAACACCGCTTCGTCCGACCCAAACCACAATCCCGGCATTCAGATCCGCGGCGTCTCCTCACGATCAGCCGGTCTCGGACCACTCATCGTCATTGACGGCGTCCCCGGAGGAAGCCTTGACAATGTCAATGAGAACGACATAGAGTCAATCGACGTGTTGAAGGACGGAGCTGCGTCGGCAATATACGGAACCCGTGGATCAAACGGCGTGATTGTAGTGACAACCAAGAAAGGCAGCACCGACGGACAGGTACACGCCACCTATTCCGGCTATGTGAATTTCGCCACCCCAAAACGTGAATTCGACGTCCTCTCGGCCGATGAATTCAGACGTCATGAGCGCGGCGAGGATTACGGCGCCAACACTGACTGGTTCGATGAAATAACCCGCACAGGAATCTCGCACAGCCATACCGTTCAAATTTCAGGAGGCAACGCCAAGAACAATTACCGTGGCACTGTCGACTACAAAAATATGGAAGGCGTCGACATACGGTCTTCAAAGGAAGAAATCGGCGGCCGTCTCACCATGAAGCACACCGGCAAAAACGAGCTGTACAGCATCACCCTCAACGCCGCTCCGCGTCTTATAAAATACCGCAACGGCGACTACAGCGCATTCAACGCCGCGCTTTACATCAACCCCACCACTCCGGTGATGGACGCTGAAAATCCAGGGAAATACACGTATATCACCACTTATTCCACCAACAACCCCGTGGAAGCCCTCAAGCTTGAAAAGAGCAAAGGGGAAAGACTGATGCTGAACTGGGACGGCACGTTCAAACTGAACATCCTTCCACTCTTCGCGCCTACAAGCGGACATACTCTGAACACACAGATCACGCTGGCACAACAGATCATCGACAATGATTACACCTGGTTCCGCCCCGCCGCCTCGACCGTCAGCAACAAAACCGGATTCAAAGGAGAGGCTCGCCGCACTTACGACCGTAACAAACAGAACTCACTTGAATGGATAGTAAATTACGGTTTCGACAATCAGGACCATCATGTGAAATTCATGGGCGGCTATTCCTACCAGTACTTTGTCAACGACGGATTCGCCGCCGAGAACAAGGACTTCTCCTCCGATCTGCTCGGCGCGGACAATCTCGGGGCCGGAACATACAACAGCGTGGCCACCGGACGTCGGGGCATGAGCTCTTACAAGAACGACGCGAAACTGATAGCTTTCTTCGGACGCGCAAGCTATAACTTCCGCGACCGATATTTCGCGACAGCATCCTTGCGCTACGAAGGCTCGTCCAAATTCGGGAAGGACCACAAATGGGGTTATTTCCCCGCCGTATCGGCCGGCTGGCGCATCAGCCAGGAGGACTTCATGAAGGATGTGGACTGGATCGACGAACTGAAAATCCGCGGCGACTACGGCGAGACCGGAAACCAGGACTTCGCAAACTATATGTCGCTCTCCACCATGGCCGGTTACCAGCTGGTGTATTTCAACGGCCAGTACATACAGGAATGGGGATTTGACAAGAACCCCAACCCAGACCTCCATTGGGAGAAAGGCAAGAACTGGAACGTCGGCATCGATTTCTCATTGTTCGACAATATTCTGAGCGGATCGATCAACTATTACAGCCGTCAGCAGCAGGACCTGTTGGGATATTACAACGTGTCGCTTCCCCCGAACGCAAATTCCACCACATTCCTCAACGTGGGAACGATGCAGAACCGTGGCGTGGAATTCGAACTCACCGTCAACGCCGTTCGTAGCAAGGACTTCACCTATACCACCACTTTGATCGGATCCACTTCCGACAACAAGTTCAAATCGTTCTCCAACTCCACCCACAAGGGCCAGAGTTTCTACTGGCTCAGCAACTTCCCGCTTTACCCCGGCAATCCCGGACCCCTGCAGCGCATCGAGGAGGGAGAACGCGTCGGCAATTTCTATACTTTCAAATACGCCGGCGTGGACGAGAAAGGCAACTGGCTGATCGAATCGAAAGACGGCGAACCCATTCCCATCGACAAGGGCACAGACGAGGACAAGCGCGTGGTTGGAAACGGTCTGCCAAAGTTCTCCCTGTCCTGGAACAATTTCCTGAAGTACCGTAATTTCGACCTGACATTGTTCTTCCGCGGAAACTTCGGTTTCCAGGTTTACGACAGCATGGACCTCTATTACGGACTGCAGTCAGCGGCGCCCAACACCAATGTCCTTACTTCGGCGTACGGCAAGAACAATCACGTGACAAGCGGAACGAACGTACACAGCAGCTACTTCGTGCACAACGGCGACTTCTTGAAACTGGATGTTGTGACATTGGGCTACAACTGGAATATCAACAGCAAATGGATCGACAATCTCCGCGTGTACTTCACGGCGAGGAATCTCTTCACCATCGGCGGCCATAAAGGGCTGGACATGGACGCATACGCCGTCAACGGACTGGAACCCGGTGTAGCCGGCGACAAGATCAATTATTACCCCGCGTCGAGAGAATATTTAATCGGTGTTCAATTTAATTTCTGACAATCGTGAGACACTATAATTTAATTACAGTTGCACTCGGAGCGCTGTCACTGCTTTCCACAGCCTGCTCCGATCTGGAGGAGACCACCTACAGCATCATTCCGCAGGACAAGTTCTATCAGTCACGCGAGAATCTATTACAGGCGTTCGTGCACCCGTTCGGCCATGGTTACTGGATGAACCGCGGAGGCATGTATTGGTTCGGAGAACTGTCCGGCGACCATTACATGACGGTTCAGCGTGAGGAGCACTGGTACAACGGCGGCGAGTTCTTCCGCTTCCATTACCACACATGGACCATCGACGACTATGGCGTCAACTCCACTTGGGAGGACGCCTACAGAGGCGTGATACAATGCAACTCCAATCTGGCGGACTTCTCCAAGCTGAACCCCGAGGAATTCGGATTCACCGAGCAGGAATTCAACGACTTTATCGCCCAGACACGCGTGCAGCGCGCATGGATGTACATGGTGCTGTTCGATTATTACCACAATATCCCGGTGGTCACCGACTTTCCCTCATCCGATGAACTGCCGGCACAGTGGGCGCCGGAAGACACCTTCGCCTTCATAGAGAAGGAGCTTCTGGAATCCATGCCTCTGCTTTCCGTCAAGAGCGGCAACACCGGCAACGGCGTGAAACAGGGCCAATGGACGCAAGCCGGCTGCGCGGCTTTGCTGGCGCGTCTGTACATGAACGCAAGCTGGTGGATCGACCAGGACAAGAGCGCCATGGCGCAACCCTACTGCGAGAATATCATCAACGGCAAATACGGTTTTTACGAAGTGGATCCTCGTTGGGACGCTCCGTTTGACTGGAACAATGACCAGTGCAACGAGATTATCTTCGGATATCCCTCGTCATATGGTGCCGCACACTGGCTCTACGACACGGAAATGTTCTGGCAGGTGGCTCCTTTCCAGGCCGGGAAATACTTCAGGTTCAACGACTGGGGCAACTGTAATCCGAAATACGCCCTTCAGCCCGGCCTTGACCTCCAGGGAAATGAATATGGTTTCGATCTGGGCAAACCCGTCCGTAAGTTCATGAACTATCCCGACGATGTGCGTCTGAAAAAGTACAGGAATCTTGGCGACGGCAAACGCGAAGGAATGTTCCTCTACGGATATCTTCCCTATGAGAACGAGGCAGGCGAAACGGAGTATGTCAAGTCCGACAACGGAGCCTATACCTTATATATCCGCGATCAGGTGGGTATTTTCCGCGACACGCCTCCCGAAAGCGCTTCTCCTGCACCGTCGAACGGTAAGGAAACTCCCGAATCGGGAATGGCTTACGGTGATCAGAACTCCGGATGGTGCCTTATCAAATATCCCATCTATCCATCCGACGACCCCCACAAGATCGAATCCGACTATGCCATGATCCGTCTGCCTGAAATCATATATTATCTTGCTGAGATCAAGTTCAAGAAAGGTGAGAAAGCGGAGGCCGAACGGCTTATGAACACCGTTCGCTACCGTTACTATCCCGCAGGATCCAAGAGCCTTTATCCCGAGGACGGAAGCAAAATGACCGAGCAGGAGCTTCTGGACGAATGGGGCCGCGAATTCCTGGGCGAAGGCATGCGACGCCAGACTTTGTGCCGCTTCGGTGTCTATAACACCGGCACATGGTGGGACAAGACTCCCGACGCCGACAACCACACCATGTTCCTTCCTTTGTCGCGCGCCGTGCTGGGAGCCAATCCCAACCTAAAGCAGAATCCGGGGTATCCCTCGATCTGATTGAATGAAAGATAAGCTGTTAATAAGTATTTAAGTTTAACCGATACCGTCGGAATATTCCAAAAACATTTAAATTAGAACATGTTGACTAAAGGTTTCTGTTAAGGTGATTGTTAATTGGAATCCTAAGATGGAAAGGGTTGCGCCACTGCGGCGCAACCCTTGTTTATATTCCTTCATTCAGTATAGTCATAATAGTCATAGTTTCATCGGAAAATCATGAAACTTTGCGGCGGATGTCGGCGCGCTTGATTTTGCCCGAGATAGTTTTTGGCAACTCATCCACAAATTCAATGACGCGGGGATATTTATAAGGAGCTGTCTGGTGCTTTACGTAATCCTGGAGTTCCTTGACCAAATCTTCTCCCTGCCGTGGCTTGTATTCAGAACTCAAAACTACAGTGGCCTTTACCAGTTGCCCGCGTATAGGGTCAGGGACTCCTGTTATGGCGCATTCCACAACACCCGGATGCGACATCAAGGCGTTCTCCACCTCGAACGGTCCGATGCGGTAACCGGAGGATTTGATTACGTCATCCGCACGCCCGACAAACCAGAAATAACCGTCCTCGTCACGTATGGCAACATCTCCTGTATGGTACACACCGTCGCTATATGCGGCGCGCGTCAGCAGCTCGTCATGCAGATACTCGCGGAACAATCCGAGAGGACGGTTCTTATCGACATGTATCACGATCTCACCTTGTTCACCCGGTTCGCAAGGACTGCCGTCGGCTTTTACCAGGTCGATGTCGTAACCGGGGCTGGGCACTCCCATCGACCCGGGTTTCGATTCCATCCATGGGAATGTGCCTATGGTAAGGGTTGTCTCAGTCTGTCCGAAAGCTTCATGAATCATTAGTCCCGTCAATTCATGCCATTTTTGGAACACACTCGGATTCATTGCTTCGCCTGCCGTAGTGCAGTACCGCAAAGCGGACAGGTCGTATTTAGACACATCTTCGAGAATTAGAAAACGATACACCGTCGGTGGCGCGCAGAAAGACGTTATATGATATTTCTCGAACATTCCCAGCAAATCGGAGGGATGAAACTTCTCAAAATCATAAACGAACACATTGGCTCCCGCGAACCACTGTCCATAAAGTTTGCCCCAAACAGCTTTGCCCCAGCCGGTGTCGGCCAAAGTAAGATGCAAAGAACTCTCGTCGAGGTTATGCCAATATTTGCCTGTGATGATATGGCCCAAGGGATAAAGGAAGTCATGAGCCACCATCTTCGGTTCGCCGGTTGTTCCGCTTGTGAAATAAAGAAGCGAGATGTCCTCGTTGCGGTTCTTGAGCGCAGGTCGGATGAATTGCGGCGCATTAGCATACCCCTTGTTGAAATCATCCCATCCATCGGGAATTATCGGTCCCGTACTGACCACGTGTCTTACGGAAGGACATTTGGGCAATGCTTTTGAAATACTGTCCACAACCGTTGAGTCCCCCACACATACAATCGCTTTGATATGCGCGGCATTACAACGGTAGACTATATCATGCGGCATCAACAGATGCGTGGCCGGAATGGCAACCGCACCCAGTTTATGCAGCGCAAGTATAGAGAACCAGAACTGATAACGGCGTTTCAATATCAGCATCACCATATCGCCTCGGCCTATGCCAAGACTCTGAAAATATGCAGCCGTACGATCCGACGCTTCTTTAATGTCCGCGAAAGAGAACTGACGCTCTTCTCCACGGTCATTGGTCCATAAAAGTGCCGGCTTGTCGGGATCCTCCTCGGCGAGACGATCCACCACATCGTACGCGAAATTAAAATTATCGGGTACTTTGACCTTGAAATTCTGTCTGAAATCCTCCATTGAGTCAAACTCGGATTTCTCTAAAAAACGCTCTAACATAATTCTCTGTCCTGGCCTTTTCACAGGTCAATTAATTAAAGGTAACAATATCAATTTTCATTCTCCTATCCAATATGGACATACATAATTATAAATATGCCGTGCAACATATTTTTAATTATTGACGCAAAATTCTATAAAATGTTTGATATTTGCAACATTTTTATACTATAAATTTACTTTACTGCACACATTGCAAGCCAATGTGTAATATTCATTGCACATTGCCAATCATATTGTGTAATAATTCTCCTATATTCATCACACCTTCTCAATCTCCATTCCGAGACATCAAGATGAATCAGGATATAAAAAATTGTGCCGTAATCGCAATTACGGCACAATCTATTTTATTGTGAATTGTCTATGTCTATGTTTTGACAGGATTTACTTCTCCTTTTTAGCGGCTTTCTTCTTAGTGGTTTTAGGAGCGTCTTCTTTCTTGACTGCCGGTTTGCGTCCACGCTTTTTGGGAGCTTCCACATCAGCGGCTTCCACAGGAACCACCTCGGTAACAGGAAGGCTCTCTTCATTCATGGCCCGTAGAGATTTAACCTCCTTATTGAGCGATGAAATTTCCGAAGCCTGATTACGGATCGTAAGCAACAGCGAGTTCAACTCCTCATTGTCGATGCTTTCCGGATACTGTTCCTCAACACGCACCAGGAAGTCGGCCAGCACGTTCATGTAGTTGGTGAAAGCCGAGAAAGGTGAATCGTAAGGGCTGAAGGCAGCATGGCTTGCGCCGTCGGCCAGATTCTTGGTGCTCATATAGTAGAAATGATCCGAGCTCTGGAGATACTCCCAATCCTGCTTAAGCATACGGTCGGAGCAAAGGCTTACGCGCTCGGCTACGGCGTACAGCTTGTTCAATGCCTCGTTCTGCAGATCGTTGCCTTTCCATGCCGACACGTCACGGGCCTCGTCGATATCGGAGATTGGATAAGGCACGCTCAGCATGCCAACAGGCTTCAGAGTGGCCACGACATCGCTCGGTGTGGAGAAACGGATGTTGCGCTCGGCGGCAAACTGAGGGAGAGCCTTCAGGAACATGAAAATGCCGGTATTGGCGGGGAGGAACGATCCGAACACATCCATCGAGAAATGAAGGTTCACAACCTGTTCTTGCTCCGGAAGAGCCGCGATCCAATCCATATACTTGTCGGCGGTCAGAGGATATGCCGGCCATTCGGGATTGGCGAAATTACGTGCCACGTCGTCCGACAACTTGTCGTTGGTGAGCAACAGCTTAAGATTCGGAGCGGTCTCAGCCTGATATACGTAATTGGGCGACTTCCAGCCCAGCACATGTTTGGCGCCTACCGTCAGGCAAGTCTCAAAGCCCATGGCGGCCACCTGCATGGCGATGTCGTCGTCGTAAATCAGCTCGGTGTTGCAGAACGTCACAGGTTTCTTGCCGAAAAGATCCTGTATCAACGTGTCGTGTTTCTTTACGTCACGCATGAATTCCTCAGTGTCCTCCAGACTCGCGAGTGAATGGGAATAGGTTCCCGACATGAACTCCACACAGCCGGTGTCGGCCAGTTCCTTGAGTTTGTCGATCAATTCGGGCACATATAGCTGAATCTGTTCGATCGCCGTGCCGCTGATGCTGAGCGCGCATTTGAATCCTCCGTTGGTGTTCTTGATCATCTCCAGAAGAGTCTCGCACATCGGCATATACGAATTCTCGGCAAGACGCGTCATGATATCGTCGTCCGAAAAATCATCGAAATAATAGTGGTCGTTACCGATATCGAAGAAACGATAACGTTTCAGCCGGAACGGCTGGTGTATATGGAAATAAAAACAAACTGATTTCATAATCTTCCTTATTGCCGGCACTGTACGCGTGCCGTCAGTTACCTATTTATCTGTTGTTGATTACCTGGTTGTAGATGTCTATTACTTTCTGACCGGCCTTTTCCCAAGTGATGCCGTGGATCTCCTCGATACCTTTTACACGCAGATAGTCGTGGAGAGCGGGATAGGACACCAGAGCATGCATGGCGTCGGCCATCGCGTCAACGTCCCAATAGTCGGTTTTGATCACGTTGGTAAGGATTTCGGCACAACCCGACTGCTTTGAAATAATGGAAGGAACGCCCATTTCCATGGCCTCAAGAGGTGAGATTCCAAAAGGCTCGGACACCGAAGGCATTACATACACATCGGAATCAGCCAGCATTTCGTACACTTGCTTGCCACGAAGGAAGCCTGTGAAATGGAAACGGTCAGCGATGTTTCGCTGCGCCGCAAGACGGATCATTGCGTCCATCATGTCGCCGCTGCCGGCCATGACAAAACGCACGTTCTTGGTCTTCTGCAGCACTTTCGCCGCCGCCTCGACATAGTACTCGGGGCCTTTCTGCATAGTGATGCGGCCAAGGAAGGTTATCACCTTATCCTTGCGTTCGCGACGCGGGATATTAAGGAGATCTTCGCTTAAAGGTATTACGGCGTTATGGACCGTAGTCACCTTGTCGGGACTGATTCCATACTTGTCTATCACCGTACGTCGCGTCAGCTCCGACACAGTGATGATATGGTCGGCGTTGTTCATGCCGTCCTTCTCTATACCGAACACTGTAGGATTGACATTGCCGCGACTGCGGTCAAAATCCGTGGCATGCACATGGATCACCAACGGCTTTCCTGTCACGTTTTTGGCATGGATGCCCGCGGGATATGTAAGCCAGTCGTGCGAATGGATTACGTCGCATGGAACTGTGCGCGCTATTACTCCCGCAACCACTGAATAGTTGTTGATCTCTTCAAGCAGGTTGTCGGGATAACGTCCGGAGAATTCGATACAGCCCAGATCATTGAGCCTCATGTAATTGAAGTCCGCATAAATATGATCGCGGAGGTTGAAGTATAACTGCGGGTCCATGACCTTGCCGATACGGCTGGAAACATAGTCATTGTTGACATCGCGCCATGCCACGGGCGTGCAGTTTGCTCCGATGATGTTGGCAAAGCCTTTCTCCTCGTCACCGTACGGCTTCGGAATCACGAAGGTGATGTCCATATTGCCGCAGTTGTGCATCCCCTTGGTCAAGCCATAGCTCGCCGTACCCAGACCACCGAGAATGTGGGGAGGAAACTCCCAACCGAACATTAATGCTCTCATTCTTCTAAGTATTTGGGATTATTATTGTTGGAGTTTATTCATTTGATTCACGGTACGGATCACCTGAAGGATGCCGCCCACGTTCTTCGCCGTCGATACGGCTCCGCGTCCTGTGTAAGGAGGATTGGCGTCGTACATCTCGCTCAGCGAACCGATGCATCCGGTCGACATCTCGTCCTCGTAGCCGATCAGCATTCGTTCGATGAAGGACAATCCCGAAAGTCCGAACACTTTGAAATATGCATCGGCATAGAAGCCGAAAAGCCAAGGACGGGCAGGACCTTGATGCACGGCATATTCACGTTCTATGGGATTGCCAACATAGGTGGGATGATAATTCTGGCTCTTAGGGCTAAGGGAACGCAGGCCCTTGGGCGTCAGAAGCTCGCGTGTGCAGAAGTCAAGAACCGTCTTGCGTTGGCGACGTGACAGAGGACTGTATTCAAGTCCTATGGCTATCGCCATATTGGGACGCACCTCAAGATCGGTGTAGCTTCCGTTGACATAATCGTACAGATAACCATATCCGTTGAGGAAGGTTGATATAAATGACTCTCCGGTTTCGTGTGCCAACGCGTCGAGTTCCTTTACGTACTCTTCCATGCCCGTCACATCTTCATAAAGAGACTGCAAGAATCGGAGGGCGTTGTACCACAATGCATTGAATTCAAGAATATATCCCGTGCGTGGTATGATAGGACGACCTTCTATGGAAGCCGACAGCCAGGTCACGGGAGTGTCCCGACCCTCGCTGGACACAAGGCCGTTGTCGTTGAGCCGGAGATTCGGGACGCGGCCATTGCGGATGTCCTCCACCAGTCGGCGCACTTCTTCGCCATATCGTTCCCGACACTTGGCGGTATCGGAAAACTTACGGTAGGACTGTATCGCCCATATAGTCCACAACGGTATGTCAGGAAGATCTATCTCGTGAATCACTCTGTCCTTCACCCCCGTCTTTAGATAATGATTCAACGCTTCGACGAATGTGCCGAGAATCTTGTGGTAGTCTCCCTCGTTCTTTACCGACAATGTGCATCCCGGCAACGCTATAAGCTCGTCACGTCCACGCACGTTGTACCAAGGGTATCCTGCCATGATGTAATCGCCGTGCTCGTTTTTCAGATAGAACTGTTCCGCGGCATTCTTAAGGCAGTTGTAGAAGCTGGTACGGCAAGTACGGTCTTTCAGCTCGTCCTCGTAGACTTTCTCGAATCTCGACGGGTCCGTCTCGGTGGTAGACGCCGAAAAGATAATGCTCTCTCCCTTCTTGATTGGAAGTTCGAAATAACCCGGGACCCAAAGATCCTCCTTATAAGGAATACCACGGTCACGGTCCTTATAGTACTCCACGCCTTTGTACCAGTGCCCGTCATCGACCCATTTCACTTCCTTGTTGAACTGCATGTAAAGCTCCGGATAGCCGGCATACAGACAAGTGGAAATTCCATTGGGAACGGAATTGATGGTCTTGTTGATGGCTGAATTCTCCATCACCAGGGCGTTAGCGTTGCGGAACGCCAGGAAAGGACGGAATTTAAGTGTCGTCTCCGAGTGCGCGTCAATCAGTGTATAGCGGATCAGAATTCGGTTCTGATGGGATATGAACACCTTTTCTTTGGAAAGTATGACTCCTCCGACACGGTAAAGAATGGTCGGCACCACCTCACAGGTATACTCGCGGATATATTTATGCCCGTTTGGACTGAATGTATTGTCACCGTATTGATGCAGTCCGAGGTTGAACTCCGCCCCATGCTGGATAACTGTCTCGTCGAGCGAGGACAACAACACATGTGCCTGATCATCCATTTCCGGTATCGGAATCACCAGCAGCCCGTGTTGTTTTCGTGTGTTGCATCCTACAATCGTCGTACAATGATAGGCGCCTGACCGATTTGTCCTTAGCATCTCCTTTGGAAGGCTCTGCTCCAGATTTATCATCAGGTTCTTGTCAAATTTCAAATAACTCATGCGGAATTAATATAGATAAGTTTCTTGGTATTACTATTAGTGTTTGGGTTATAGCGTTTCTTCTATACCTTTGTTTATCTCACAAATTTACATAATTTTTGTGAAATGGACCAATAAATATGTTGCAAAACAATTTTTTATTGGTCCATTACCTGTTTTGATACTGTTTACAATCATAATATACTCAAAACGGGCAAAACAAAACGGGACGGTTTAATTCCGTCCCGTCGATATGAATATTTGTTTGTCCGGATTATAATCCGGGAATCAACGCAGAGTTATAGCAGAATTGATAGATGCATGATACCAGACCGAACAGCACAATTCCTGCCACGCAGATCCAAAGCGCGGCCCTCTCGCCGGGATTGCTCTTGAAGGCCTCGATCTTGGCCTCGCCGGGATTGATCCATATGGCTTTTACAACCAACAGATAATAATACAGCGAGATGATTGTATTGATCAATGCGATCAACACGAGCATATACAGCGCCATAGAACCTGTAGAGGTGACCGACGTGAAGATCAGGAACTTCGAGAAGAAGCCCGCGAAGGGGGGAATTCCTGCCAGAGAGAACATCGCGAGCGTCATGGCAAATGAAAGCCATGGATTGGTCTTATGAAGACCGTTATAATCGTCCATTCCGACTTTGCCGGTCTTGTTCTCAATCGCCGTGATTACAGCAAAAGCACCAAGGTTGCTGACAATGTACACGAAGATGTAATACATCATCGAACCCAGACCGATTGCCGACACCGACATAGCGCCGAGCATGATATATCCTGCCTGCGAGATGGAGGAGAACGCCATGAACCGTTTCAGATTCTTCTGACGGATCGCAAAGAGGTTACCGACAGTGATAGTGGCTATGATCACGGCGTACATCATCCATTCCCAAGCGTCGGAATAAACCTGTCCGAACACCTGCACGAAGATGATGAAGAATGCAAACGCCGCGGAGCCCTTGGAAATCACCGACAGATAAGAGGTGATCGCCGTAGGGGCGCCCTGATAAACATCGGCGGTCCACAGATGGAACGGCACCAGGCTGAGTTTGAAACCTATTCCCGCAATCATAAACGCCAGTGCGATCAAAAGCATTCCCGACATTTCGCCGGCTACTATATTCTGATAAATGTCGTTGTAATACAGTGATCCTCCTGAGAACGCATACACAAAACTCAGTCCCATCAGCAATATGGCTGAGGAGAACACCGCGGTAAGGATATACTTTACAGCCGCCTCATGGCTTTCCGCATGCTTCTTGTTGAAAGCCACAAGCGCTGCCAAAGGAAGCGAGGCGGCTTCAAGGCCGATGATGAAAAGCAGGAAGTGACGCGCCGACACCATAAGGTACATACCGAACAGCGTAGTCAGAATCAATTCATAAAACTCTCCCTTGCGCACCACTACCTCGTCGCTCTCGGTCCAGCTTGCCGACTGAAGGAAGACGATGAACACTCCTATGTTCAGAATAGCCTTGATGGCATTGGTGGCCGTGTCGTTGACATACATGCCGCCGAAGACGGACTCGCCGCACGCCGGCACCAACCAAATGGCAATGGTGCCCAGACCGAACAACACCGTCGTCA
>USIY01000018.1 GCA_900554845.1 uncultured Bacteroidales bacterium
GGTACCCAGACCACGGATGCTGACTTTCATAGCTGCACCCGGTTGTCCGGATTCTGAGCTGATCTGAACGCCGGGCATCTGGCCCTGCATGGCCTGAAGGGGCGACGTGGTGTTCATCTTGGCGATTTCGTCACCCTTTACCTGGCTTGTGGCGCCGGTCACCAGTTTCTTTTTCTGGACGCCGTAGCCCACAACCACTACTTCATCGAGTACGGAACTGTTCTCCGAAAGAGCCACGTCCAGACGCGGACCTGTCACCTTTATCTCGCGGTTGTTCATGCCAACGTAACTGAAACGTAACGTCTGTCCAACCTCTGCATTGATGGCATAGTTGCCGTCAATATCAGTAGAGGCACCCGTCTTGGTGCCCAACACAAACACGGATGCTCCGATAAGCGGTTCGCCGTCTGTAGCCGACGTCACCGTTCCGGTCACTTTGATAGGAGCGGCATTGAGAATGCCGGCGCCAACCAACAGCGCGACTCCCGTCAGCAACTGCCGTCCGAGAGTCTGCATCCAAGATTTAGTCTTGTTTGATTTTTTTGGTATATGTTAGAGTTGTTAATAATTATTTCTTTTTTGATGTTGGTGTCAGTACTGGTATTCGATGCTTTAAGGTATTTCTACATGGTATCAGAAGCCGTAAGGTCGTTCGTTCATGATCTGTCGGAGCGTTGAGACGCTGAAGTCAGTAAAACGGTTACAAGGTTTCTGTCGCTGCAAAATTAATATTCGTTTACAAATGTTCAATAATCTTTATGATTACATGACGGTATCGTTTTGTTGTCTTGGGAACAATTTGTTTATAAAAGGTGTATCAAATGTTGCATCAATTCGACAATATGTTGAAAAACATGTTTTTTGTTTTCCGTTGCAGGCTGTTTTATGGGGTATGTTTGTTAAATTTGCATTGCCGATTTCAAAGCATGTTATGTTAATTTATATAAAAATGCTTGTTGAGTCAAAGACACATAAGTAAGCGGCTATAAAAAAGCCATGAATGTATTAACTTTTTATTAAATGCCACTTAGCTGACAGCAATTGATGAAAACCATGAAACTTCCGTTGGCCTTGATCTATATATGTCTTCTGTTGTCGGTCACGGCCACAAGAGGAGCGAGGGAAGACATACGGTTCCGCACCATGCAGGTTACGGACGGACTATCCAACAACCATGTCAATGCCATCATGCGCGATTCACAGGGATTCATGTGGTTCGGGACAGCGTCCGGATTGAACCGTTATGACGGTTTCTCCATTAAGGAATTCCAGAACAATCCGTCCGATTCATTGTCGTTGCACGACAATTATGTGCAGTCCATTGAGGAGGATTCTCGACATAGATTATGGATATGCGCGGGAGATATATATTCCATTTTCGATCCTGAGACCGAGAGATTCCATCGTCTCGGCTTTCCTTTTTACAAGGAATTGGGCATGAAGGCGTCGGCGCAACTTGTCAGAGTGGACGGAGAAAACTTATGGCTTTGGGGCAGAAATGACGGACTTTATCATGCTGCGGAGGGAAAGGCGCGTAAATTGATGGATTATGACTCCCGACGCGAAGTAACCTCAATTCTGGTCGACGAACAGGGCAACCATGTCTATATCGCTGAAAACGGGGGCAGTGTCAGGATTCTTGACCGCAACACGGGCAGACCGTTGAAGACTCTTGTAATTCCTGACCATAAGGATATGCCGTTGACTTACACTTTGTTTCTTGACAGCAGAAAGCGATTGTGGGCGTATTGTGAATATGGCGCTCAGGTCTATGATATTTTATCGGGGAATTGGCTTGGCCCGGAAATCCTGCCGACCTACAACACCAATGCCGTGAAAGCCGTCAATGAAGATGCCAACGGGGATATTTGGATAGGTTACGACAATGACGGGGTAGAAGTGAAAAGAAGCGACGGTACTAAAGAATTCCTTCGAAGCGACATTAATGATCCTCATTCGCTCGGCAACAACTCCGTAGAATCCATATTTTGTGATCCGGACGGGGGCATGTGGGTGGCAACTTACAAAAGAGGAGTGTCAGTTTATTATCCAAGCGAATATAAATTCCAGACATATGCGTTGGGGGACGTGAACTGTATTGTGCCGGTTCCGGGCAACGGCAGCAAGGTATATGTGGGCACTGACCACGGGGAGTTGATGACTTTTGATCTGTCGACGCATCAGACGGTCCGGATACCTGTTCCCGGTCCTTACGGCAAGCGAGCCATCACAGCAATGGCAACCGGGGATGACGGCACCCTTTGGGTGGGAACCTACAAGGGAGGAATGTACAGTTATCGGGGTGGAATAATAAGGCATTACAGTCAACAGGAGGGATTGCTGTCGGCAAATGTATGGTCCATAGTTGTGGATCCGAAAGGAAAACTATGGATAGGAACTTTGGGGTCCGGAGTGCAGTGCATGAACCTTGCCGACGGCAGTTTCCATAATTTCAATTTCTCCAATTCACGATTGACTTCCGATTTTGTCAGTTGCATGACATTAGGAAAAGACGGAAACATTTATGTGGGAGCCACCGACGGAGTATCCATTATAGATCCATCCACCGAGACAGTCCGTCATCTCGACGGTTTCCGTCAACAAGGCATAAGTTACGGAAGCTTAAACGTCAACCAGTTGATGTGCGACAGCCGGGGACTGTTGTGGATAGCCACTCGCGAAGGTCTGTTCGTATATGACAATAAGAACGACAAAACCTACTCTCCGCAACTGCGGCCTTCGTCCAACACGATGTTCATAAACGGAGTCATAGAAGGTGCGGACGGCACAGTATGGGTCACTTCCGGAAGCACATTGTACTCTGTAAGCGTCGAGGACAGTGCAAAAAACGGCTATAAATTCAATCCTTACGCTTTCGGTGTAGAAGATGGCCTGAGCGGTACGAATTTCAATCAGCGTTCCTTGTGTCTGACTACCGACGGTGAAGTGCTTGTGGGATTTCTGGGAGGAATCCTTGTGGTGGATCCTTACAAACTTCAGACATCTGCAAGAAATCCCGAAATAAAGTTTGTCGAACTTTCGGTGGGCAACACTCCTGTAGTCGCAGGACATAAATATGGGGGTCGCGTGATTTTGAAAAAGGCGTTGCCCTATGTGTCCGAGTTGAAATTAGGGGCCAAACAAAACGATATAACGGTTTCATTCAGCATAGATTCATATCAACGTTCGTCGCGGGAGGTGTTCGAGTATATGCTTGAGGGATATGATGATTCCTGGCGTACATGTCCCCGGGGAGTGAATTATGCGCATTACATGAAGTTGCCTCCGGGTAATTACACGTTGAAGGTGCGGCTGTCGATTCCGGGACTTCCGTCCGACCGTATCATGGGAGAGCTTAAGATCTCAATCGCCAAGCCGTGGTATGCGAGATGGTGGATGGTGATGATATATGTGTTGACAGCCGCCGGACTGATTCTTTTGGGCCTGTGGCTTGTGCGGCGCCGGGAGCGCCGTAAATATCAGGAGAGACAGAGGCGTGAGCTTGAGCGTAAAGAGTTGGAACTGAACGAGCTGAAATTCAAATTCTTTACAAATGTAAGTCATGATCTGCGCACACCGCTTACATTGATACTTTCGCCTGTGGAGTCATTGCTTAACGAGAAGACCGACGAGCATGACATAAAAAGGCTCACGACTATCAAGCGCAATGCCAACAGGCTGTTGTATCTGGTCAATCAGTTGTTGGATTTCCGCAAGAAGGATATGGCCGGGTTAAGTCTGAATTTGTCCAACGGAGATATAGTAAGGACTGTTGAAAAGGCCGTGGAATCATTTACGGATATGGCGGATCGCCGCGATATTGATTTGGAATTCAAATCAGGCAGCTCTTGTATATCGATGGCCTATGATGAGGACAAGGTGACCAAATGCGTGATGAACCTTCTTAGCAACGCAGTAAAATTCACTCCCGACAAAGGACGCATCTTGGTGACTGTCCGTGAAGTCGACGGCAGTCTGGAGATAGCTGTGGCCGATTCCGGCGCCGGCGTCAGCGACAAGGATAAAAAACATATTTTCGAGCGTTTCTATATGGGAGAGGACAAGTCCGGCAACAAGACCGGCACGGGCATCGGTCTGAGCCTTGTGTTCGAATATGTCTCGTTGCATGGAGGCACCGTAAAGGTGGACGACAACAAGCCGTGCGGTGCAAAGTTTGTGCTTGTGCTTCCGATGAATCTGAAATCCACTGTCGATGCGGAGGAAGAAAGCCCTGAAGAGAAAGAGCAGTCCGTGCCGAAAATAGAGGAGTCCAATGAGAAGAACAACAATGGCCGACCAAGAATACTGTTCGTGGATGACAACAGGGATCTTACGGATTTTTTGCGCGATGAGTTCGGGAAGCTTTATGAGGTGGACACTGCTCCCGACGGGGAAGTGGCCGAGAAGATGGCCAGGGCGAAAAACTACGATTTGATAGTGACGGACATAATGATGCCGAAAGTGGACGGAATCCAGTTGACCAGGACATTGAAATCGGAGGCCGCTACCTCCAAAGTGCCGGTGATAATGCTGACTGCCAAACAGGATGTGTCCTCAGTGGTGGAAGGATTGAGCCTCGGGGCCGACGATTATGTGACAAAACCGTTCAATAACGATGTTCTGGCGTTGAAGATCAAGAGAATGGTATCGCTGAGAAAACAGGGGGTCAGAAGATCGTACATAGAGCCGACTCCTGAGGATATAGAGATAACTCCGCTCGACCAGCAGTTGATAGGCAAGGCCGTGAAGTATGTGGAGAACAATATGGGGCGCAGTGATCTGACTGTGGAGGAACTCAGCAGGGAACTGGGCATGAGCCGTGTGCATCTTTATAAGAAACTTCTGGCGCTTACCGGAAAGTCTCCTATAGAATTTATCCGTGTACTGAGATTGAAACGCGCCGCGCAATATTTACGGGAGTCTCAGATGAATGTGTCGGAAATCGCATACCAGCTCGGTTTCAATAACCCGAAATACTTTTCCAAATATTTCAAGGATGAATATGGCATGACACCGTCGGAATATCAGGAAAAGACGCAAGAATAACAAAACATACCCTTATGTGAAACAAATTGAACGCCATGTTAACATAGGGACAGTGTCCAATCAACATAAATCGTTGATTCAGGCCTTGAATAATAGTAATTTTGCATTGTCGGAACCATACTGTTCCGGCAGTGCTTTTTTATAATGCAAACAAAATAAAAATCTGATATATGAAGATTCTCGACATGACGGCGTTGAGTGCCGTGATGATGGTGGGGGCGGCGCTCATGCCGCAGGACATGTCGGCGCAGACCGACTGTCAGCGATTGCGCGACGGCGTGATCGTGAATGCACCGGACGCAAAAGTCCGGGTGCGCGTCATAAACGATAAAATAATCCGTGTGTCGGCTACTCCGGAGGCCGCTTTCAAGGCGGATTCCTCGCTTGTGGTGCTTCCTCAGTTCCAGGGGGACGGGAATAATCCCAACTTCAGCGTGACCGAGAACAAGAACTCTGTCGACGTGGTCACTTCCCAGATCAAGGCTGTTGTCAATAAGAAAAACGGCCAGGTGAAATTCTATGATAAGGAGGGAAAGGAATTACTGGTGGAAAACCAGCGGGGTCGTACTTTCACCCCCCGCACCACGGACGGTGTCAAAGGTTACACCGTGTCGCAGACATGGGAGTCCTTGAATCCCGAAGAAGGTATTTACGGACTCGGACAACATCAGGCCAATGAGTTCAATTACAAGGATAAGAACGAAGAACTTTTCCAGTACAACACCAAGGTTTCCGTACCTTTCGTCGTATCCACCGACAATTACGGAATCTTATGGGACAGCTATTCGCTGTGCCGTTGGGGCAACCCTGACGATTACAGCCAGCTTGACGAGGTGTTCAAAATGTATGACAAGAACGGCAAGGAAGGTTTCCTGACCGGAACATACACTGACAAGGACGGCAAACGGATGGAGCGTCAGGAACCGAAGATTTACTTTGAAAACCTTATTCGAGGGGACCTGTCGCATGTCATCAATCTGCCCCGGGATTTCAATTTCGCAGGCTCCAACGTTACTTACGAAGGAACGATAGTGCCTCAGGAGACAGGATTGTACAAGTTCATAATGTACTATTCCGGCTATCAGACGATTTACATAGACGGTAAAAAAGTGGTGGACACCCGCTGGCGCACCGCCTGGAATCCGAACAGCTACAAATTCTCTGTGGAACTGACAAAGGGCAAACCCACTCCGATCAAGATAGAATGGGAGCCTAACGGAAGCGTGGCATATTGCGGATTGCGCGTGTATGCCCCTTACGACAACGGCAAGCAATTGAGCTGGTGGGGACAGATGCAGGATATGATCGACTATTATTTCATCTATGGAGACAATATGGATGACGTGATATCGGGATACCGTACTCTTACCGGCAAAGCTCCCATCATGCCGAAATGGGCCATGGGTTACTGGCAGAGCCGCGAGAAGTACAACACCAGCGACGAGGTCCTTGGCGTGGTCAACGAATTCCGTAAGCGTGAGATTCCTCTCGACAACATTGTGATCGACTGGCTGCACTGGAAGCAGGATTCATGGGGCAGCCATGAGTTTGACCGCGAGCGTTTCCCCGATCCCAAGGGAATGGTGGATTCGATCCACGACATGAACGCCCGGGTGATGGTGTCAGTATGGCCTAAGTTCTATGTGACCACCGACCACTACAAGGAGTTCGACCGCAACGGTTGGATGTACCAGGGCGCTGTCCGCGACAGTATCCGCGACTGGGTGGGCCCCGGATATCTCGGAAGTTTCTACGACGCATACAACCCCGACGCCCGCAAACTTTTCTGGAGCCAGATGAACGACCATTATATGCCTCTCGGCATAGACGCATGGTGGATGGACGCCAGCGAGCCTAACGTTCGCGACTGCATCGACATTGAATACCGCAAGGATCTGATGAACCCGACGTACGCCGGGCCGGCCGACAAGTACTTCAACGCCTACGCCCTTATGAACGCCGAGGCCATCTATGACGGCCAGCGCGGTGTGGATCACGACAAACGTGTCTTCCTGCTGACCCGTTCGGGTTTTGCCGGACAGCAGCGTTATTCCACGGCCACCTGGAGCGGCGACATCGCTACCCGTTGGGAGGACATGGAGGCGCAGATAGCCGCAGGTCTGAACTTCGCCGTTGCGGGTGTTCCTTACTGGACGATGGATATAGGCGGTTTCTGTGTCGAGGACCGTTATGTGGACGCCGCCAAGAAATATCTTGAGGCGGAGGAAGAGAACGAGGATCTGAAAGAGTGGCGTGAGCTGAATACCCGCTGGTATCAGTTCGGTGCCTTCGCGCCTCTGTTCCGCGCTCATGGCCAGTGGCCGTTCCGCGAGGTTTACAACATCGCTCCGGAGGACAGTCCCGCCTACAACAGTATCGTGAAGTACACCAAGATGCGTTACAATCTGATGCCTTACATATATTCGTTGGCGGGCAAGACTTATTTCGACGACTACACCATCATGCGCCCCATGGTGATGGATTTCACCTCGGACATCAACACGCGCAATCTTCAGGACCAGTACATGTTCGGTCCGGCCTTCCTGGTGGCTCCCGTATATAAGTACGGTGCACGCGACCGTGACGTCTACTTCCCCGCCGGTGAGGTTTGGTATGATTTCTATACCGGCAGCCAGATCAACGGCGGACGTACCGTGAAGGTCAACGCTCCTTACGAGACCATGCCTCTGTTCGTTCGCGGCGGTTCCATAATTCCTGCGGGCGGTGACATACAATCGACTGCTGAAAAGTCTGATGACCCCGTCACTATCGCAGTTTATGGTGGCAAGGACGGTGAGTTTGTTCTTTATGAGGATGAAGGAACTAATTACAATTATGAGAAAGGACAATTCAGCAAAATACGTTTCGATTACAATGACAAGACCAATGAACTTACCATTTCGGACAGAGAAGGTGAATATCCCGGTATGGATAAGAACCGTAAGTTCAATGTCGTAAAAGTCGATGCGGCTCATGCAGTGGGCAACGCAATCCGTGCGAAAGGCAAGGTTGTGGACTACAACGGAAAGTCGTTGAAAGTGAAACTGTAATTAAATGGAAACAACGGCCTCTGTGCCGGACTTATAAGGTTAGTTATATAGTAATATAGAGTAATTCATGCAATCTAAAGATTTGATTGTTAGTATGATGATGGCCGCGTTCCTTGGGACAGGGAGCGCGGCTTTCGCAGTTGGGAAATATCGAGCCGATTTCAACCGAGGATGGAAGTTCTCCCAGGACTCCGTGAACTGGCGTGTATTGGATCTTCCGCATGATTGGGCGATCGAAGGGGATTTCAGCGCGGATAATCCTTCCGGTGCCGGAGGAGGAGCCTTGCCTGGCGGCATAGGATACTATACCAAGACGTTCTCGGCCGGAAATAACAATGGCGACAAACGTCTGTTCATTGATTTCGACGGATCATTCATGAATACTTCCGTATGGATCAACGGACATCTTCTCGGAACGCGTCCTTACGGATATTCTTCCTTCAGTTACGATCTGACACCATATATAAAATCAGGTGAAAACACCATATCAGTAAAGGTAGACAACTCGTTGCAGCCTAACTCTCGTTGGTATTCGGGTTGCGGCATATACAGAAACGTGTGGCTGCGCGAACGCGGTGCCGTGCATGTGCCGTTGTGGGGCCAGCATGTGGTCCCTTATGACATTTCGAAAGAGGGTGCGAAAGTAAAAGTTGCAACAAATGTGGTAAACACCGGCAAGAAGGCAGAGTTGATCAACGTCGTGACACAGCTTTTTGCCCCTGACGGCAGATCGGTGGCGAGCGTCACGGTGCCGATGATGTTGAAAGCCGGTGAAGAGAAAGTATGCGATCAGATTCTGGCAGTGTCGAATCCGGCCCTGTGGAGTGTCGACGCTCCGAATCTTTACACGGTCCGTACCGTCGTTGACCGGAAAGGGAAGGTTCTGGACCGCTGCGAGACAACCACAGGTTTCCGCACATTGCGCTATGATGCCGCAAAAGGATTTTTTCTGAATGATTCCGCGATGAAAATCAACGGAGTCTGTCTGCATCATGACGCGGGAGCTCTTGGAGCGGTGGTGAACCGCCGTGCCATACAGAGGCAGTTGGAAATTATGAAGGAAATGGGTGTGAACGCCATTCGTACCACGCATAATCCACCGGCTCCCGAATTGCTTGAACTGTGCGACAGCATGGGTCTGATGGTGCAGGACGAGTTTTTCGACATGTGGCGCAAGCGTAAGACCGAATATGATTATTCCCGCTACTTCAACGAGTGGCATGAACGGGATCTTACGGATCAGATGAAGCGCGATAGAAACCATCCCTCCGTGATACAGTGGAGCATAGGCAACGAAGTGCTGGAACAGTGGAGTGACGCTAACGCCGATACATTGAGTCTGGCGGAAGCCAATCTGATTCTTAACTTCGGTCACAGCAAAGATATGCTCGCTGATCAGGACTCCGGCATGTCGGTGAATTCACTGCTGACCAAGAAACTTGTGGACATGACGCATGCTCTTGACTCAACTCGTCTGGTCACAGCAGGCTGCAATGAACCGGATCCGGGCAACCATCTGTTTCGTTCCGGTGCGCTGGACATCATAGGCTATAATTACCATAATGATAATTTCAGGGATGTACCCAGAAATTTCCCCGGCAAGCCATTTGTCATAACAGAATCGGTATCGGGCCTTATGACCCGCGGGGCATACATAATGCCGTCGGATTCAATGTATATATGGCCTGAGCGTTGGAACAAACCGTTCCATCGCGAAGTGATGGAATGCAGCAGCTATGACAACAATCATGTGCCATGGGGTTCGACTCATGAGCGCACAATGCGCGACGTTCAGGAGAACGACTTCATAATGGGTCAGTTTGTATGGACCGGGTTCGATTATATCGGCGAGCCCACTCCTTACGGTTTCCCCGCGCGCAGCTCGTTCTTCGGCATCGTGGATCTGGCGGGAATTCCCAAGGACATATATTACATGTATCAGAGCCAGTGGCGTCCTGACAAGACAGTGCTTCATCTCTTCCCGCATTGGAATTGGAAAGAGGGTCAGGATGTCGACATGTGGGCATATTACAACAATGCCGACGAGGTTGAACTTTTCCTTAACGGAAAGTCCCGGGGCATAAAGACGATGCCGGCCGACAAATACCATGTAATGTGGCGTCTGAAGTTCGAGCCTGGCGAATTGACCGCCGTGAGTCGTAAGGACGGAAAGGAAGTGGCCCGGCAGACTATCCGTACCGCCGGCGCTCCGGCGCAGATACGGCTGACTCCCGACCGCAACATCATAAAGAAGGATGGTTATGATCTGAGCTATGTGCTTGTGGAGGTGCTTGACAAAGACGGCAACCTTTGTCCGTGGGCAGACAACGAGATTACTTTCAATGTGTCGGGTGCGGGTAAGAATGTGGGCGTCGACAACGGATCTCCCATTTCCATGGAGCGTTTCAAGGCGGATCATCGTAAGGCGTTCTACGGAAAGGCAATGCTGATAGTGCAGTCTGACGGTACCGCCGGCAATATCAATGTGAAAGCTACAAGTCCCAAGCTGAAAGCTGCGGAAACTACTATAACCGCACACTGATGCTGAAAACTGGATGAAATAATCCCCGGAGGCTGAGGCTTCCGGGGATTATTTCATGGAAGAGGCGGGAGAAATGGGAATTTTATGTGGCGGATGTGAGGGATAGCGCGCTGATTTATTGATCAGGGCAACGGTTCGTCAATGTTCCCATATTCATCGACGGTTACATTTTGGTCGAACTGAATCCAGCCCTCGTTGTCAGGAACTCCTACAGATATGGTATAGGCATACAGGTAACCGAGCTTCCACTGATTGTCGGTGGCTTTGATCGGCACATAAATGTCGTCGCTCTGACCTTCCCGTGGCCATACCTGCAGCTGTGAATCGGCATCATATATCGTAGCGTTTATTCTCAAGTAAACGCCGTTTTGCTCGCGCTCTGACGCCTGTTTGACTTCCTGGGGCAATACAAACTGATTCCCGGCAGACATCAACAGCACAGGCTGGGAGCCGATGAAATCCGATGCAACGGAGTTGATCAGCATATCCGTGGGAGTCTTGTGGTTGTTCCATTTTCCAACGGCCTTCGTTATATCGAAATCGGTTGTGGATTCACGAGGAAATTTGAAATCTGCCACACTCATGGTGTTGACCAGATTGACATTCGAAATCTTGACTTTTATGCTCTGATCCTCTTTGGCCTTGAATTTGAATGAAAGGCGAGCGAGCGCATGGCGGAAATTGATTTTCACCTGAGTGGTCTGGCTATATGCCTGATCCATGTTCACGGCATACAGCAGGTCAGTTTTATATCCGTTGATAAAGCCGGGAATATCAGGATTCTTGGAATCCATACCGATGTTTCCTTCAGCTGCGGTGTTGGTGACTATCTGAGGACTGTAGGCATAGAAGTTCAAAGTCTTGCCCACAGGCCAGAACTGTACGGGTGTATATGTCCAGAGGTTTCCCGTTTTGTTCACTTCCACACCGTTCATGAAAGGAGTGGTCTCGCCCTCCACGAAGCTATATACCCGGAAATTGTTGAGTGTGGAGGTGGTTGTTACTCCTTCCGTCAATGCTCGGGTTGTGGTCTGAGGTACGGCGGCTGTAAAGCTGATGGCTTTGTCGGAATAGGTTATGTCGCTGTCTTTGTCCTTGGAGCAGGATGCCGTCAGTCCTGCGAGCGCCAATCCTATCAATAGATAATTTGTTTTCATTTATTTAGGGTTTGATTGATTAAATTTATAGTGTTTTTCATATATAATGCTTACGATATCCTTATATATAGAACAAACTCAATTTAAATGAGTTCTTGATTTGTCGTCAATATTCCGAGACTTTAACAGAAAGCTCGTTCTTCCTTTCGCCCCGGGTGTCGCCGGAAGTCGGCAAAGTGCCTTGTTTCAGTATTCGGACCGTGTAATGGTAATCATAACCGGAGAGCCATTCGGAATGGTCGAGACGCTCGTCGAGCAACGGGAAATATATATACGCATATCCGGAATTAAGCCCTCCCGGACCCAATAATTGGTAGGGGGTGAACTGATTCGGCCATATACGTTGTCCGTCTTCCGTGCGGATTAGCTTGCAAAGCACCCGGATTGCTGTCCCTACGATGTAGCCGTTGTTTTCTATGACAGGTTCGAAAGGTATGGGGATATAAAAGTAATTGTTGCCCGTGCACAGTCTCGCCGGAACAGTCGTCAACGGGACTTCCTGTCCATCGCCGGACTGGAAATATGGAACTATCTGGTATCGGTTGCTTAGATGATGATACCAACAATTTTTGAATTGGTCCGTATCCGTACGGTCGGTTGTGGATTCCTTGGGCAACATGAAGGTCCCGCTGCCGGCTACATCGTAAAGGTCAATCCCTTTTACAACTACCGTTGTCAAAGGAATATCGGCCGCGATATCAAGCTGCACGCGTGCCATACAGTGGCGGAAATTCAGTCTTATTATGCCCTCGTCACGTGTGGCGTCGCGCCTCACGGCAACACATAGATCTTGATCGGCGGCACTCACTTGTTTCCCGTCGACCATGCGCGTCACGTTGTACTGCACCGAACTCCAGAAGTCCCATTGGCTTACGGAGATTTTGTAGGAGGCGGGATAAACGGCTTCGATGTTTACGGGTGTGTCGGGCCATTTCACTGGATCGTCGTATACCCATGAATTTTTTTCGGTGCGGTGTACATAAGCACCGTCCATTATTATCTCGCGGTTGCCCTCAGTCTTGTAGGCATAAGCACGAAAGTCAGGAATATTTTCTGTGGTCACGGTTCCTGTCGTATCGGCTCCCGAGGTTGTCATGACATCGAAGTCTAAATTCCCGGTATGTACGGGTTCGTCAGGACCGGAATTGCTGTCCCTGTCGCAGGATGCTGTCGCAGCCATAACCGCAAGCAACGGCAATATGTAGCGCGTTATTTTCATGACTTAAGAGATCAAGGGTTGAACCAGCGGTCATCCACGACATTGCTCATGTTGAAGTCGGAGAAAACACGCAAGTGAATACGTAAATTGCTGTTGGTATATGTTTTCCCTGCGCGGTAATCATCGCCTGTGAATGTAGAGTTTGGAATGCCCGCCTGAATATCATATACATAGGAATATCCCGGATGCCACTCCATATCTTTGTCGGTCAAGGGAAAATAAAGGTAAGCGTCGCCGTATTTCGCATTGTATCCGGCTTCATTGCCTGCTGTAGGCCATATCACTGTCTCATTGCCATCATCATCTGTCCGGACAAATTTCGCTCTAAGGAACAGGAATTGTCCTGTTGCTGTCTGATCCGGGATATTCGGCACGCGGTTCCAGACAGATACGTTCTGGGGTATCACGAATACCTGAGGACCGAGTATGCACGCCGGCGTAAACCCTGTGCCGTCGTAGTCTTGCAGAGGTTTGTCGCGCGACAGCTGGATTATTCCGGGCTCTTTTGCATCCCAGTTGCTAAGTTCCAGGCTGTTGGCATGCCGGGTGCTCATCGGGGGCAAAGTAAAGTCTCCGACAGTGTAATTTGTGCGGAAGAATGTGCCCCGTACTCTCATCGTAACGTTTTCCCAGTGATTTGTGGAGTAATAAATGGTTACTTGCGCCAATGCATGACGGAAGTACATCGGGACCGGATGGTCAATATATCCTTGTCCCGGCGTTACGGCGATCTGCAGATCCCCCGAGCCGTTCAAGCCTCCGACATTTCCAACGTTGTAGTTGAGTATCCTGAAGGGAATACTGTTGTCCGGTTGGACATCAACGGTGTATTTATTGCGGTTCTCGTCGCTGATCCATCCGGCTTCCGCTATGCCGAAGAAGTTGGAGATAGTTTCTGGCCACGCTGCCATGGGACTGTAATTCCATGAGGAGCCGTCGCGACTTACCGTCGCGTCATTTATGAGGAACTTGTCGGAATTGACGCACCACAGCCGGAAACTCGTGAACTTGGCCTCATTTGTATTCTCAGGCAAAACCGCACCGGTGTGAATGTATTGCGCGGGGAAAGGATCATGAGGAATGTCCAGAAAGTCACGGTACTCGTCGACTGTGATATAGAATTCCATATATTCATCAGAAGAAGGTTTCTGAATGGAGACTGTGTAATTATAAGCCATTCCCGGAATCCATTCGGGAACTTTGTCCGTTTTGACAGGGATATACATATATGCCGTGCCGGTGGCGGCGTCATATCCCGGTTCATTATGGTTCAACGGCCACAGGGTGCGGTCGCCCTTGACTATGCGGCAACGCACCTGCAGGCGTGTGTCGTCATTGAGTCCCTGTGGAATTGCAAACATATATCCAGAACTGTTCGGGACCGCGGGAGTGTCTCCGATACCCGTGAAGATATCTTCGTTTATTGTTACGTCGCGGCTGTTTTTAAGGTCAGACCATGTTCCGGTGTTCTGGGTGATGTCTCCCGGATTGGTGGTGGAGCGCGGAAAGCGGAATGATCCCTCGGTACTGATGCTTTGCAAAGTCACGTCCCCTATATCTATTGTGAAGTCGCTGTCCGGAGCACGTCGGAAACTAAACTGGACTCTCGACAATGCATGGCGGAAGTTGATTTTTACCTGGCTCGTCTCCGCATCGAGTCCCATGTTGACTCCATAGAGGAGGTCCACCTTGCCGTCGTTCCGGAAGTCCGGTATGTCGGGGCCGTTTCCCGATGGGTCAAGAGCGCCGGACTGAAACCGGTCGCGTGTCGGGCTATAACTGTAAAAGTTCAGCTTATGGCCGACGGGCCACATGCTGACCGGTGAATATGTCCATAACCCTTGAGAGCTCTTTGTGACATGCACGTCGTTCATGTAGCTTTCATGACTGTCTGCGATGAAACTGTAGACTGTGAACTCTTGCAGAGTGCCTGTGGTCTGAACGCCTCGGGAATCGGGATTCTGAGGTGCGTAGGCTGTAAAAGAGATAGCCCGGTCGGTAGTCGGGACCGACACGGGATCCTCTTTGCCGCATCCTGTCAGAACGCACATGAGGAAAATCACTATATTAGCATATCTGTTCACAGTCAATTTGTCAATTCAATATTCTCTACATGCCAGTTGTCGACATCTACGTCCATACCGCTTCCCATATCCCCTCCAGGTGTGTTTTCGGGCAATTCTATCCCGCTTACTCTTATAGTCAGAAACATTCGGTCGGCGTTTTTGTTTATCTGGTCCGACACATCGAAATTATAGACTTTCTTTTCTTTGTTGTTAAGCCATATATATATGCTCAGGATGTGTTTGGCATCCGCTGAGGCGGGACCGAAATTAAAAAACGATCCTGACAGTCTGTTGCCGTCGACCGCCATACTTCCGGGCATTGACACGGGAGAGTCCATAGGAAGGAGAGTGGTGAGGTACTTCCCTGCGGCGAGTCCTGATAGAGAGAAACTGCATGCCGACACGGATCCGATGTTCTTTATTTCCTCGGCAATAACAGTGTAATTCGGAGTAAAAAGTCGTGGTTTCATATGGATTATTTGCTCCATATGCGACATGCCGATATTTTCTGTCGTGTCGGCTGCATAAATGGGGTCCGGTTCCTGCCGTACCGGTTCGGAAACAGTTCGGGGCGGTTCGGCGCCTCGAAACTTCTCGGCTACAGCCTCCAGCATGGATCCCGGGTATGTATATGCATAAAGTCCCTGGAAGTTGTCAAGACCTCCGAAAATCACGGATCTTGTGTCATTGTTCATTGCAACGATGGAATAATTCCCGTCGGGCACATCCACATAACCTCCTTGGGGTGTAAGCTCGAAACGCCAGTAATCGGTATGGTCGGTGGGATACAGAAGTATTGTCATTCCTTCCGGATCCGTCATTCCGGGATGCCCTGCTTCATTCCAGTGGAATTCCACACGCGTGTTGGCGCATGGCTCAAGATCCTCCAGGATGCGCCACCTGTCGCATCCTGTGGACATCCAGAGGGCAAAAGAACATAATGCCAATAATATTCCGGCTCCACGCACGCGCATATAGTTCATAAGTTTTCTTATTTATTAAAAAACAACCTCCGTGATTGTAATGTTCAGACCTCGTCCATGAGTCAGAGTCGGAGGTCCGGCGTTAAGGAACCCGGATTGAACGATTGTCGAACCTAAGTAAAAAAATCATTCAAAATAAGGATGAATGAAGGAAATTTAGTATATTTGCAATTTGAAGAGGCAGGATTCGTCAGAACCCCGCCTGTAATGTTGTAAATAAAGAAATAACATATATGAAGTTTACGGTAGAAGGAAAGGCCTTTCAGCAACAGCTCCAGGCCGTCAGCAAGGTGGTCAATGCAAAGAACGCCTTGAATATTCTGGATAATTTCCTGTTGAAAGTTGAGGGGGAGACCTTGAGCATCACCGGTTCGGATCAGGAAAATGCCCTTACGGCCAGAATGATCGTTACGGATACTGAAGGTGACGGGATAGTGGCCATACCGGCACGACGGCTGTTGGAAGTTACAAAAGAAGTGAGCAATCAACCTGTAACCGTCACGGTGGACGAAAACAACAAGATTGTGCTGGAATTCCTGAACGGTTATTTTGAGTTTATGGGAGTTCCCGGGGAAGATTATCCTCTGCCGCGTAAACTTGAAGGAGATGTGTCGGAAATGGTTTTGCCCGCTTCGGTAGTTATGAAAGGCATCAACAATACCATGTTCGCGGCCAGTACGGACACAGTGCGTCCCGTGATGATGGGAATACATTGGGACATTCATGAGAACGACATAACGTTCGTCAGTTCCGACACGCACAAACTTGCCCGCTACATCAACAGAGAGTGCGCTCCCGGCCAGAACATGGCGTTCACAATGGCGCCGAAAGCATCGGCCATACTCAACGCTCTTGTGACGAAAGATATGGCGGAAATCAAGCTTGTTTCCGATTCCAAGGGGTGCGTGCTCGAATTCGGGGACTATACCATGACTTCGATGTTCATCAACGGTCAGTATCCGAATTACAACCGCGTCATCCCGCAGTCGCAGCCGTTTGCTTTGACTGTTGATCGGGTGTCGTTGCTGGCATCACTGCGCCGTGTCACACTGTTCGCTTCGAAAGCGTCGAATCTGGTGGTAATCTCGCTTGAACCCAACCAGCTGACTGTTAAAGCCCAGGATGTGGATTACGGGCAGTCGGCCGAAGAACGGGTGAATTGTGATTACGATGGAAATCCCATGACCATCGGTTTCAACGGAGTGTTCATGATTCAGATTCTCGGCAACCTTAAGGGTGACGCCGTGCAGCTGCATCTTTCGGATCCGGCGCGTCCGGGTGTTTACGAGCCCCTTCCGCAGCAGGAGGGCGAGGACATGCTGGTGATACAGATGCCGATGCAGGTGCTCTGAAAACAGATAAAGGATACGATAGAAATATGAAACTTAATCTTCAGAAGCCGTTGATCTTCTTTGATCTGGAGACCACCGGAACAAATATTACCAAAGACCGCATAGTAGAATTAAGCTATATAAAGATCCTTCCCGATGGAACTGAGGAGTCCAAGGAACGCCGCATCAACCCCGAGATGCATATTCCTGAGGAAAGCACGGCCATTCATCATATCACGGATGAGGATGTGAAGGATTGTCCCACGTTCCGTCAGGTGGCGAAATCATTGTCCGATATTTTCGCGGGATGTGACATCGCCGGATACAACAGCAATAAATTTGACGTTCCTCTCCTGATAGAGGAATTCAATCGCGCGGGAATACCGTTCGATATAGAGGGCCGTCGTTTTGTGGACGTGCAGAATATCTTCCACAAAATGGAACAACGGACATTGGTAGCGGCTTATAAGTTTTATTGCGGCAAGAATCTTGAGGACGCCCACAGCGCCGCCGCCGACACCCGCGCCACCTATGAAGTGCTGATGAGCCAGCTGGACCGTTACGACAATCTCAAGAACGATGTCGATGCGTTGGCCGAGTTTTCCGGTTCGGGCCGCAATGTGGATTTAGCCGCCCGCATCGTGCTCAACGACAAGGATGTGCCGATTTTCAATTTCGGCAAGCACAAAGGGCAGCCTGTGGTGGAGGTGTTCCGTCGCGAGCCCTCTTTTTACGCCTGGATGATCGCCGGCGACTTCCCCAAGAACACCAAAGATGTAATCACGCGCCTTTATGCCGAGTCCCGTAAGAAATAAGCATATCGTCCTTGGCATCTGCGGAGGAATCGCGGCTTATAAATCTGTGTCTCTTTTGCGTCTGTTGGTGAAGAACGGGGCGGAAGTGCAGGTGGTGATGACACCGGCAGGCAAGGAGTTCATAACGCCCGTCACGCTCTCGTCATTGAGCCGCAAGCCTGTGGTCAGTGAGTTTTTTACGGCCAACACCGGAGAATGGCACAGTCACGTGGATCTGGGTTTATGGGGCGACCTGATGGTTGTGGCTCCCTGTACGGCGTCCACGATGGGCAAAATGGCCAACGGCATAGCGGACAATATGCTTGTCACTACATATCTGTCGGCCCGCGAACCGGTGATGATAGCCCCTGCGATGGACTATGACATGTACCTTCATCCCTCCACCAGACGTAATATGAGTCAGCTTAAGGCCGACGGAGTCATGATGGTGGAGGCCGCCAGCGGCGAGCTCGCGAGCGGTCTGCACGGTAAAGGCAGAATGGCGGAACCAGAGGAGATTTTCCAAAGAATCGAAGAGTTTTTCTCGTCACGCAGTGAATTGGCCGGGAAGAAGGCTGTGGTTACGGCCGGACCTACTTACGAGCGTCTTGACCCGGTGCGTTTCATAGGTAATTTCTCAAGCGGTAAAATGGGTTTTGCCATCGCGGAGGAATTGGCTCGTCGCGGCGCTGAGGTGACTTTGGTGGCCGGTCCCGTCGATCTCACTGTCGACAATCCCTTGATTTGCCGTGTGGATGTGGAGAGCGCCGAACAGATGTGCCGTGTCACTGTCGAGGCATTTGAGTCCGCCGATATAGCGGTGTTTGCCGCCGCTGTGGCCGATTATCGTCCCGAAACTTGCGCCGATGCAAAAATCAAACGAGAAACTGCAGACACGCAGACCATACGTCTGGTGCGCAATCCGGACATCGCAGCTGCATGCGGGGAAATGAAAAGAGAGGGACAGCTGACAGTGGGTTTCGCGCTGGAGACTGACGACGGTGTTGAAGCGGCGCGCAAAAAACTTGCCAAGAAGAATCTCGACATGGTGGTGCTGAATACGCTCCAGGACCCTGGAGCCGGATTCAGAAAAGATACCAACCGTATCTCCATATTTACTAAAAATGGTGAAAACCGTTATCCTTTAAAAGATAAAAAGGCCGTGGCCGTTGATATTGTAGAGGAGATATTGAAGTTATGAGGAATTTTTTGGTCTTGATGTTAGTTGTCATGACGGCTCTGAGCGTCCGAGCACAGGAGTTTCGTGCGACTGTGGAAGTGAATACCCAGCAAATCGAAGGCACGAATAAAAGCGTCTTCGAGCAATTGCAGGAAGCGCTCAACAGCTACATGAACGAGACCAAATTCAGCGATGCCACTTTTTCACCTACGGAGAGGCTGGAGTGCCGTCTCTTCTTTACGATATCGGAATACGACGGGACTCGCATGAAAGGGGATCTTCAGATTCAGCTGATCCGTCCTGTGTATAACGCCACCTACACCACTACATTGTTCAATTTCAAGGACAATAAGATAGAGTTCGATTACAGTGAAGGCAATCCATTGACATACAATGAGCAACAACCTGAAAGCAATTTGCTGGCGATTCTGGATTACTACGCCAATCTGATGCTGGCCATCGATTTCGACAGCTTTTCGCCTCAAGGAGGACAGGCCTTCTACGACCGGGCCCAGCAGATCGTGCAGTATCAGCAGAGCAGCGGAGAGACGGGATGGAGGACCTTTGACGATACGAAGAACCGCGCTGCGGTGCTGGACACGTATACCAATTCCAACACCGGCGGAATCCGGGATTTGTTGTATCAATATCATCGAAAGGGATTGGACGAGATGGTGACGAGTCCCGACAAGGGGCGTGCCGCCATAACGGAATCTTTGCAGCAGATCAAAAAGATCTACGATGTGGCGCCGATGTCGGTCGCTCTTTCCATATTCAGGGATTCCAAGCTCGATGAGCTTGTAAATGTGTACAGCAAAGCTCCAGAGACAGAAAGAGTGAGTGTATTTGAGCTGCTTCAACCTATATATCCCACCGAATCACAGAGGTTGAACAAGATAAAGACTCCAGAGGAGACGAGATGATATGCTTAAACGACTTGGAATAAGGAATTACGCGCTGATCGAAAGTGTCGACCTGGAGTTCGGACGCGGCCTGACGGTAATAACGGGCGAGACGGGCTCGGGAAAGAGCATCATGCTTGGGGCGTTGTCGTTGCTTACCGGCAACCGGGCTGACGCGCGGGTGGCCGGCGGCGGCAAATCGCGGGTGGAAGCCGTGTTCGAG